>CACYJD010000020.1 GCA_902774655.1 uncultured Erysipelotrichaceae bacterium
CCAACACCACCGAAAACAGAAATACCATGTTGTTCGGTTGCGATGTTATGGATTAATTCTTGAATAAGAACTGTTTTTCCAACACCAGCGCCACCAAATAAGCCAACTTTACCACCTTTCATATATGGGCAAAGTAGGTCGATAACTTTGATACCGGTTTCTAAGATTTCGGTAGAAACGTTTTGATCTTTAAATTCTGGAGCTTTTCTATGAATTGGCATGTGTTTCTCTTTAGAGAAGTCACCTCCTAAATCATCAATAGGTTCGCCTAAAACGTTAAACATTCTACCAAGTGTTTTTTCACCTACAGGTACTGAGATAGGACCTTTAGTGTCAATAACATCAAGTCCTCTTTCGATACCTTCAGTTGCACCCATAGCGACACATCTAACTACATCGTCACCAATATGTTGAGCAACTTCTAAGGTTAAAACTTTTTTATCTGGTAATGTGACTTTTAAAGCTGTTAATAATTCAGGAAGATGATCTTCGTTAAATTTAACGTCGATAATTGGTCCTACAGCCTGCACTACTTTTCCTATGTTTTGTTTTTCCATAAGACTAGTCCTCCTATTTGATTGTGCTAGACACTACTTCAGCAATTTCTTGAGTAATATTAGATTGTCTAGCATTGTTATATTCGAGTGTGAGTTTATCAATTAATTCATTTGCATTGTCAGTGGCGCTTTCCATAGCGTTTCTTCTACTAGCTTGCTCACTAACCTGTGATTCAATTAATTTTTGATATAAGACTGAAGAAGCATAGATTGGTAATAGTTCATTGATCAAGGTCTTGCAATCGGGATCAAAGATAGCACTATAGCCATATCCACTTTCATCAGTTTGTTTTTCTACAGGGAATAAGGTAATCTCATCAGGTTTAAACCTAATGGAATTAACGTATTTTGTATAGATGAGTTTAATGGCTTTATACTTCTTGTTCTCAAAATTAAGGCGTAGGAAGTCGCACATTTTATCAATTCTTTCACTTGAAAATGATTCAGTAACATCAATGAATTGATCATTGGTTCTATAACCACTTTTAGCGAAATAATTTGCGCCTTTAGTTCCCACTACTAATATTTCGCTATCAGCAATTGGAACATTCTTCTCTACAAACTTAAAGATATCGTTGTTATAAGAAGCACATAAACCAAGGTTTGAAGTAACTACTACATATAAGGTAATTGGAGAGTCATTTTCTGAGACAAAAGTCTCATCAACGTCACTTCCTGCGTTTTTAAATAAAACTTTCATCAGATTTGTTATCTCTTCGACGTAAGAAGAATTAGAAAGCATACCGTTACGATACTTTTTAAGTTTAACGGTCGCGACAAGTTCCATAGCATTAGTGATTTTCTTAGTGCTAGTAACGCTTGCGATTCTTCGTTTAGTTTTATTTAAATTTGCTGCCATAATTATTTACTAATTTTGAAGTATTCAGTTGTTACTTCTTTAAGCTTATTAGTTAATTCTTCAGATAGGACTTTCTTGCTTAAAATTTCATCAATAATTTCATGATGATTTGATGAAATAAGGCTATATAGTCCATCCAAATGATGTCTAATAGTGCTTAATTCGAGATTATCTAGATACTTATTCTTCGCTGCAAATAGTTCGATGATTTGTCTATCTACTGGATAAGTATCATATTGGTTTTGTTTAAGAACTTCCATAAGTGCTTGGCCATGAGCAAGAACTGCTTTTGTAGCGTCATCAAGATCACTACCAAATTGGCTAAACGCTTGTAATTCTCTAAAGTTAGCAAGTTCAATCTTAAGTGAGCTTGCAACTTGTTTCATTGCTTTTACTTGAGCAGCACTTCCAACACGGCTTACAGAGAAGCCACTATCAACAGCAGGTCTTTGACCAGCATTAAATAAGTCAGTTACTAAATAGATTTGTCCATCAGTAATTGAAATGACATTTGTTGGAATATATGCGGAAATATCACCTGCTTGTGTCTCAATAATTGGTAGAGCGGTAATTGAACCTCCTCCATATTTATCACTGAGTTTGCAGGCTCTTTCAAGTAATCTTGAATGTAAGTAAAATACGTCACCAGGGTAAGCTTCTCTACCACTTGGACGTTTAAGTAAAAGTGAAAGTGTACGATAAGCAACAGCGTGTTTACTTAAATCATCAAATACGATTAAGACATCTTTACCGCTTTCAAGCCATTCTTCTGCCATTGCCATTCCACTATATGGGGCAATATAAAGTAATGGAGCAAGTTCGCTAGCAGTTGCACTTACAACAACTGTATATTTCATAGCGTCTGCTTTTCTTAGCTTATCAACAATAGTTGCGACACTAGAGTTCTTTTGACCAATAGCGACATAAATACATATAACGTTTTGATCTTTTTGATTGATGATTGTATCGACTGCAATGGCAGTTTTACCTGTTTGACGATCACCAATAATTAATTCTCTTTGACCTCTACCAATTGGAATCATAGCGTCAATAGCTTTGATACCTGTTTGCAAAGGAGTGTCGACACTTTTTCTAGTCATAACACCAGGAGCGATTCTTTCAATAGGTCTACTCTTTTTAGATTTAATTTCACCTAAGTCATCAAGAGGTTTACCTAATGCATTAACTACTCTACCAAGCAATTCATCTCCAACTGGAACTTCCACTACTTGGTGTGTTCTTTTAACAATGTCGCCTTCTTTAATTTCTCTATCGTTTCCAAGTAAAACACAACCTACGTTTTCTTCTTCTAGGTTCATAACCATACCGTAGATGTTACCTGGAAATACGACTAGTTCACCTAGCATTGCTTTATCAAGACCATAGACTAAAGCAACACCATCACCGATAGTGACTACTGTACCGACATCGTTAGAATCAACTTTATGAGAAAAGTCTTCAATTTGTTTTTTAATTAAACTAGAAATTTCTTTTGAGTTAATCTTGTTCACTTTTATTTCCTCCTTTCTAATAAGTTTTCTTTCATTGATTCAACTTTTCCTAGTAAGGAACCATCATAAACGTGATCATGAATAACCACTTTAACACCACCTAAAATAGATTCATCAATGTGATTAGTGAGTTCGACTTTAGCACCCATCTTTTTAGTAAGTGCTTCTTCAATTCGACTAATCTTCGATTTATCAAGTGGCTCAGTTGAATAAATATTTCCCTCAAGAATACCCACTCTCTCGTTAGCGAGTTTTACATATTCTTGAGTGATTTTTCCAATCTCATAAAAGCGATGGTTTTTCACTAAAACTTTGTAAAAATTAACTAGGTTCTCGTTTGTTTTAGGAAATAGCTTATCAATTAATTCATATTTTTCTTCGTTTTTAACGAAATATGATTCGAGATAATTTTTAACATCTAAGTTAGCGTTAAATAATTCTAAATTCTCTTTGAGGGCATCTTTAAAATAGATAACTTCTTTGTCATCTTTTGCTAAATCAATAAGAGCACTAGCGTATCTAAAATAAAGGGAGTCCATCTGTATTATTTTTCACTACTTTCTAAGTTAGATATAAAATCATCTACGAGTTTTGCGTTATCTTTCGAATTAACTTCTCTAGATAACAATTTCTTAGATGCATCCATGGCAACAGAAACAATTTCCTCATGGATTTCATCTTTGCTATTTTCGATTTCTCTATCGATTTCTACTTTAGCTTCATCAATAATTTGTTTTCTTTCGATTTTGGCAGATTCAAGAATTTTTTCTTTTTCAATATTGGCAGTTGTTTTGGCGTCTTCAACAATTTTTAAAGCTTCTTTTTTGCTTTCTAAAACATCTTCTTCAGCGTCACGAAGAAGTTTTTGAGATTGAGCTTTACTAGCTTCACTATCTCTTAAATTACTTTCAACGTATTGTTTTCTATCATGAATAAGCTTTTTTACAGGCTTATAGGCAACATAGAAAACCACCACTAAAAGAATAACGAAAGCTAAGAAAACTGCTAAAGCATCCCAAGGGTTTGGGAATAATTTAGATAAGAAGTCTTCTGTAGAGAATGGACTTCCAGTATCTTCATAGGTAATGAATAAATTTGATATATCCATCTAACCACCTCCAAATCGAATAGAAAAAATTAATGAATCATGCCAGGGAAAACGAAGATTAATAAAATAGCGATAAGTAAAGCATAAATACCACAAGTTTCAACTAAGGCAGCACCAATAATCATGCTACTACGTAAGTTCTTACTTGCTTCTGGATTTCTTGCCATACCATCAATAGCCTTAGAAATAAGCCATGCTTCACCAATTGATGAACATCCACTGGAGAAAATAGCAATTCCTGCTGCTAATGCGATCATTCCAAAATCAGTCATTATTAACTAACTCCTTTCTACTGATAGCTTCTAGTTGCTCATCGTAATCTTCTGGTTTCTCTTGAGCGACTAGTAGAACAGTCAAATATGTAAATACAAGTGTCTGAATAAAGGCACTGAATACATCAAAATAAGCGTGCAATAACGGAGTGCCAATAGGCACAAATATAAGTGATGCGGCTCCACCACTTACAAACATCGCGCCAACTCCTGTTAATGCCCAGTTTACTAAACCTAATAAAACCCAACCAACGAGGGCGTTACCAAACATACGTAATGTAAGGGACAAAAGAGGAGCCCACATCGAAATAAGGTTAACAGGTAAAAAGAATGGGAATGGTTCAACATAACGTTTGAAATATTTCCATTTTGTAAATTTCATTGAACGATAATGGATTTGAGTAAATGTTATTAACGCTAGTGATAAAGGCACAACGATATTGTTCATTGGAGTAGGTAAACCTGTGATACCAACGACAAATGACAAAAATAAGAATGGGATTATGCCTAAAAGAAGACCACCAAAGGTCTCAAAGCCCTTTCCCATAGTCTCACTTACAAAGTTATCAAGTTTCTCAACAGCCCATTCTGCAAAAAAGAGGGGACCTCTGCTACCTTTTTTATAGTCTTGGTGTCTAGCTTGAATACCAACGATAATTGCAAAAACAATAAGGATAAAGATTATTGCTAAAGCAATAATAACTTCACCACTTATGTCCCAATGCTTAAGAGATTCACTATTATATGGAATTCCCATAGTTAGTTAACCTCCGTTGGTTTTGATTTACTTTTATACATGACAACAATCACAATAATTGTCATAGGGGTATATGCAATTAAAACTCCAAATAAGGAGTAAGCAAAAGCTGGTACAGGAGCAAGACCCATAAAGCCAAATCCTAAAATTGCGGTTAAAACGAATCCAGAGACATAAAGAATCATTCTAAGAACGTATGGGAAAATGAATAAGAATGGTTTGTTGGAATTTGTGATTAAATCACTACCTTTGTATAACAAAACGATATTAAGTAATTCAATCGCAGTGCCAATCCCTACGCCAATTAACCATCCAGGTTGTCCTAAAAATAATGGGATTAAAGCAATTAAAGCTAATCCAAAACCAATGACTACTCCAAGAAGAATCATTTGTGATAATTGCGATAAATTTTTAATCCAGTTTTTCATATATATGCGTGTATATGTTCGCACTAAATTAACAAAAAAGTCAACACAAAGTGCTGACTTTTTATGCTAGATTTTAAATATTATTTAACAGGAACCTTCTTTAAGACTGCTGCTTTGATGATACCATCTTCATATTCAACTTGGATTTCACCTTGAATGAGTGGTAAGCAATATTCTCTAAATGAAGGAGCCATATGTGTGTCATCAATCATCATAGATTGTGGAACAACTCTTTCAACGTTAGCAATCTTAGAAATATCGACTGGTTCGTATTTAACTTGATATGGTTTGCTGCTAACACGTTTGATAGCAATCATGTGTCCTGTCATACCTTCAAGTGCTTTTTGAACAGCGATTGTACCACAAGCAATAGCTTCGTCTTGGTCAACTTTACTTGTTAAGAAGCTATATGCTCTTTGTGGAAGTGATAATTCAATAGCTCTTGTTGGAAGATCAAGTCTTGATTCAACAATTCTTGCTAAATCTGCACCTGCACCACCAAGTTGCATATGGCCAAATGAGTCAACTCTAGCTGTGGAGGTATCTCTTTCAAATTGAATACCTTCGCTTAAAGCAGCGATAACGTGGCCTTTTTCTTCGAAAATTCTCTTAGAATCTGCTAAGAATTTTTCGACATCAAATTTATTTTCTGGTAAGTAAATTAAGTCTGGTCTGAAACCTTCTGGTAAGAGGTCAACAGTAGCGGTTAACCAACCAGCGTTTCTACCCATAATTTCAATAATGAAGACTTTACCTCTTCTATAAACTTGAGCGTCAATAATGATTTCTTTAACAGTGTTTGCAACATATTTTGCAGCACTACTGAAACCTAATGAGTGGTCAGTTTCTGCTAAGTCGTTATCAACAGTTTTTGGAACACCCATAACTTTAATATCTAAGTTAAGTTCTTTAGCTAATAAACTAAGTTTATAGCAGGTATCCATGGAGTCATTTCCACCATTAACGAAGACATAACCGATGTTGTGTTTCTTCAATGTTTCGATGATTCTTCCATATTGTTCATCGTGTAAATCTTTTGGTAATTTGTATCTTGTTGTACCTAAGATTGCCCCTGGAGTTTGTTTTAATAATTCGATTGTGGAATCATCTTCTTTTCCTAAATCGATGAGGCGATCATTTAATAAGCCTTCGACACCATTTAAGGAACCATAAATTCCTTCAATTTCTTCTGGGTGTCTTTGTGCTTCTCTAATAGCTCCATAAAGTGATGTGTTAATTACTGATGTTGGACCACCACTTTGAATGTAGACCATTGCTTTTTTTGACATGTTTCTTTCTCCTTAAGTGTATTTTTATGAATGTTTTCTTTTATTCAAATAATACTTGAACAAGTAGCCTATTCACGTTGCTTATTATAATAAAAATATCATTGGTAATCAAAGGTATAACATTAAAATGTTAATTAATTTCATAAATTCATACGATTTTAATATTTCTGATATGTTATAAATTCAAAATAATATTCGATGATTTTCATGCAAAAAACATATAGGAAGTCCACTATTTTCCCTTTCCTTATATATTTTACGCACGTATGAATAAGAGCAATTGCAAAGCAATATAAAAAATTGCTAAAATATATTCACTTAACAAGGAGGTAAACTATGTCATTTACTGTGAAATTTTTAGGCAAGGAAAAAACCTTCGAAAAAAAGGTTAGATTAATCGACTTGCTTGAAAGTGAAGACAAAAGTATTGTTTGCGCTAGAGTTAATAAGAGACTTCGTGAGCTTAACTATGAGCTCGATAAAGATGCAACTGTTGAATTTTTAACAGTCACAGATGCTGACGCAGTCAAAACTTATGAAGCATCACTACGCTATGTCTGTGCAATGGCAATTAATAGACTATATCCAAACATTAAAGTTAGATTTAGCTATAACGTTTCTAGATCAATCTTTGTTCAAGTCTTAAATGAAGACAAGAAATTTGATAGAAACATGGCTGCCAAAATTGAACAAGAAATGCGCGCAATTGTTAAGTCTGATTACCAATTAAAACGTTTCAAACTTTTAAATGAAGATGCTGCAGACTTATATCGCAAACACGGGCTAGACGATAAACTTGCTGTTCTAAAATATCGTCCAGAACCAACAGTTCACTTATATGAATGTGATGGTTATCTCAACTATATGTATTCACATATGGTACCATCTACAGGTTATTTAACTGACTTTGTTGTTAGAGCATATCCACCTGGATTAATTCTTCAATATCCTCGTGCAGAATGTGGAGGTAAAATTCCACCATTTGAGGACGCACCAACCTTTGGTAAAACCCTCAAAGAATCCCATACTTGGGGTGTTATTGCTGGCGCTGATAGCGTCATCGGCATTAACGAACACATTAAGAGAGATGGTGTTATTGACTTCATTCAATTATGTGAAGCTAGACACAATAGAATGCTCTCAGATTTAGGCCAAGATATCTGCGACAATATCAATGATATTAGAATGATTTGTATTGCTGGACCATCAAGTTCTGGCAAAACAACTTTTGCTAATAGACTTAGAATCGAATTACTTTCTAGAGGTGTCCATCCTATTAGAATTTCAATTGATGACTACTATTTAATGGCAATCCTGACCTTGAATCAATCGAAGCTCTCGATATCGAGTTATTCAATAAGAATATGCTCGCATTAATCGATGGCGAAGAAGTTCAATTGCCTAAGTTTGATTTCAAACTTGGTAAACGTGTTCCTGGTCGTAAACTTAAAGTTGGACCAAACGAACCAATCATTATCGAAGGTATTCACGCTTTGAATGATAGATTAACAACCCTCATTCCAAAGCACCAAAAATTCAAAATCTTTATTGCGCCACAAGCACAAATTAACCTTGATAACCACAACCCAATTTCTATTACAGACCTTAGACTTTGTAGAAGAATTGTCCGTGACTTCAAGTTTAGAAATGCTTCTGCTGAAGAAACAATCTCAATGTGGCCAAGTGTTAGAAGAGGTGAATTTACTTGGATTTATGACACACAAGAAGGTGCAAACTTTGTTTATAACTCAATGCTCTCTTATGAACTTTGCGTTATGAAGAAATACGCTCTTCCACTACTCCAAGCAATCACTGATGAAAGTGAATACTTCCCAGTAGCAGAACGTCTCATCAGAATGCTCAAATACTTTGAAGACATGGATGATCAATGGGTACCATGTAACTCATTAATGAGAGAGTTCATCGGTGGCTCATGCTACGCTGATGTATGATAAATCAATAGGTTCCCGCCTATTTGAGACAAATTAATAATTTAAAACTTCCGACTGTTAATCAATCGGAAGTTTTATTTTTATTTCTTCTTAGAGAATACTTCTTTCTCTTTTTTATATACTTGTTCAAGCTCTCCGTAATATACGTTTCTCATATTAAGGAACCTATTAGCTTCTTCTTGAGAAATATTGGATAGATAGATCTTTACGAATACTCTTTCAAGTCTTAAGAATGATTCAATGATATTCACTAAAGTAACGTGAAGGAAGAAATCTTGTCTACTATAGATCAATAATGGTGAGCTATGCGCAATTTCACTAGCCATCTCATATGTTTTTGAATAACTAGATAGATTAGCAACCTTTTCTACTCCGTCTCTAAAGTTAAGTTTAAATCCTTCGATTTCAGTAGCGCCAGGTACCGCTATTAGCCAGCCATACTCAATATACTTTTTCATATCCTTGGATTTAAGAGCAAGTTTAGCCATATTAGCTTTAATCTCAACAAATATTGCGTCAACTTGTTCTTTGTTTGGAATAACACCACGATACGCCATAGCGTAATCCATGTGTCTTAAATATGATTTGATAACTTCATCACTATTATTAAATAAGATTTGTAGAATACATTCAGTTTCGTGCAATGTTCTCCAAGTTGAGAATGCTTCTGTTTCAAAACCAGAAACAATTAATTCAGTCGAGGCTTTAACAATCTTAAAACCTTTACGAAGAATATCTGTAATAATTGTTTCTCTTGGAGAGTCTTTTTTATATCTAGATAAAATGCCTAAAACAAAATTTAGATATACAGTAAGAGTCGACACCTGAGGGTGATATTTAGATATCTTGGTGTCATTTTGGAAAGAGAAATGCTCATTGGTAAAATACTTATCTAACGCAATTGAGGCGACTATATGTGCCATTTCCTCTTCGTTAATGTTTTCGTGAGTATCCAAATAGAACCCATATTCATTAATAATATATAAAAGTAAATGTACTGGATTAATAGGAGTCATTTTGCCTAAAGCATTACTTGCGGCAATCTTTTCTCCTTGATAAGAACAATTTTCATAGAGATCAAAAATAAAATCTTTATTAAGAGAATCGCTTACTCCTAATTGTTGATAAACTACATCAAATTGCTCTTTATTTAACATATTTATTTCCTTTTTGGTTTGAACATTCTAGCGGATGCAACAGCTAATTTCCATCCTTCAATTCGTTTTTCAACTTCTTTTGGATCCATCTTTGGTTCATATTTGCAGTCATATTCATGGGTCGCTTTAATGTCTTCAACATTTGTCCAATAACCGCTATAAAGTCCCGCCAAATATGCAACACCTAATGCTGTTGTTTCAAGAACTTTTGGTTTTTTAACTTCAATTTGAAGAATATCAGATTGGAATTGCATCAAAATTGGGTTTGCAGTAGCGCCACCATCAACTCTTAATGATTTAATATCTGCTCCTGCATCTTTAAGCATGCACTCGAATAAATCATATGATTGATAGGCAATTGCTTCTAATGTCGCTCTAACAATATGGTATTTAGTTGTGGCTCTTGTAATACCAAACATAGCGCCCCTGACTTCGTCATCCCAGTATGGTGTACCAAGACCAACAAATGCAGGAACTACGTAAATACCGTCACTACTTTCGACTTTTCTAGCTGATTCTTCTGATTCAGAAGCAGTCTTAATTACTTTTAGACCATCTCTTAACCATTGAACTGCTGCGCCGCCAATAAAGACTGAACCTTCAAGAGCATAAACAATTTTATTTTTAACTTGCCATGCGACAGTTGTTAATAAACCTTTATCACTTAAAATTGGTTTTGTACCAATATTCATAAGCATAAAACAACCTGTGCCATAAGTATTTTTAAAGTCGCCGACTTCAAAACAGTTGTGACCGAATAACGAAGCATGCTGGTCACCAGCGTCACCATAAATATGAACATTAGGTGAGAAGTAACTAGCAACGCCAAAGTCATAACTTGAAGGGCAAACTTGAGGAAGCATTGCCTTTGGGATGTTAAATAATTTAAGTAATTCGTCATCCCACTTCATATCAAAAATGTTATATAGAAGAGTACGAGAGGCATTTGTAACATCAGTTAAATGTTTTTTGCCATTGGTCATCTTATAAATTAACCATGTATCAACAGTACCAAATAATAGTTCACCATTTTCTGCACGTTTTTGACCATTTTTTATATGGTCTAAAATGTATCTGATTTTACTAGCGGAGAAATAAGGATTAATTAAAAGACCTGTTTTCTTGTGGATAAAATCCTTTTTGTCTTCTAAAGCATTGCAAATATCAACTGTTTGTCTAGATTGCCAAACAACTGCATTGTAAACAGGGATTCCAGTTTTTTTATCCCAAACAATTGTAGTTTCTCTTTGGTTTGTAACACCAATAGAATCAACGCTCTTCATTGTGCAGTTAGCTTTAATTAAAACTTCATTAACAACGTCGTTAACGCTAATCCAAATCTTAAGAGGATCTGCTTCAACATAACCTTCGTGTGGATATAAAAGTTCTAGTTCTCTAACAGCACTAGAAATGATATGACCAGAATGATCAAATAAGATAGCTCTACTTGAAGTAGTGCCCTGGTCGATGGCTAAAATAAATTTTCTCATGAAAATACTCCCAATTTGATTTAATTATAAATCATTTTGGTGAGGTATTTTTTACCAAATAAGCCCTATATAATCGACTCTTTGAGACAAAAGTCCCAAAGGCCTTACAAAAATTGAAAAAACCTTGAACAAGTCAAGGTTCCTTCAACTATTAATATTTCTTATTTCCTAGTGGCTAAGAATTTTTCTATATCCTCAACTTTTTTAAGGATATCGCTGGATAAGTTAATGCTTCCTGTTGGGGTAATTAAAATATCATCTTCAAGTCTAATTCCGATGCCGTATTCTTTAAAATATAATCCTGGTTCGCAGGTAATTACGTTGCCTGGAACTAATGGTTTTGTATAGACATCAACAGCATCATGAGTGTCTAGACCAAGATGATGTGTTGAACCATGATAATAAACTCTTGTGATTTCATCTTCACTCTTAATGAATCCTTGTGCTACACATTCTTTGGCTAAGAAATCTTTAGAAAATTTCTTACATTCATCAAGAGTAACACCTGGTCTCATAAATTCTTGAGTGGCTTTGTTACAATCGTAGACGATCTTATAAATCTTCTTTTGTAACATTGTGTACTTACCATTAATTGGATAAGTTCTAGAAATATCAGCTGAATAGTAGTCTCTATTAGCGCCTACATCAAATAGAATTAAATCACCATTCTTAAGAACGCCTTTAGGATTTGGGTAGTGAAGAATAGTTGCATTCTCTCCAGATGCAACAATGCTATGGAATGCTAATCCGGCATCTTGTTCTTCAAATACATGGAATTCAAATACATTACGCATATTCCATTCGTATTTGCCCGCTTTTAATTCCTTCATTGCGTTTAGTAAACCAATTTCAGTTGTTCTAATTGCTTCTTTAATCATCTCAATTTCATCTTGAGATTTAACCATACGTAATTGGGCAACTAATGGATAAACATTTTCAACCGTGATTTCAGGATGGGCTTTTTCAATTGTCTTTTTAAAGTCTTTTGTGGTGACTTCTAAATCAATCTTGTTTTCAGGTTCTAAATCAAGGAAAAGTTTTGAAAATTTATCAAAGCCTTTTCCACTTAAAAATGTTTCAAGTTTGCCTGCAAACGAACCTGTTAACAAAACATTTTTAATACCGGATTTATCGGTAGCTTCTTCTGGAGATAAGCGAATACCTGTCCATTTTTCAACATCAGGCTTCTTTTCATCAATAAATAAAAATTCCTTGGAATCTCCAATTCCTTTGCACAAAATAAGTGTGCTGTTTTCTTGGTCAATACCAGTTAAATAATAAAAGTTACGGTTTGGTTCGAAATCATAATTTTCATCGCCGGATTTTTTTCTTCCTTGACCGCAGAATAAAACAGCA
>CACYJD010000021.1 GCA_902774655.1 uncultured Erysipelotrichaceae bacterium
AATAAACAAGTCGCAAAAGGCGTTCTATTTTTAATTTTTGAACTAGCCTTTATATTCTTTATGATTACTGTTGGAGTTCCTAATCTTTCTAGACTAGGTACTTTGGGTATGGTTAACCATGTTAAGTATTATGATACTGACGGTGTTGAACTTACTAATGTCTATGATAACTCCTTCAATATCTTACTTTTCTCAGTTGCTTCTATCGTAATAATCATTATTGCTATTGCCTTATGGTATTTTTCAATCCGTGATGCAAAAGCGATTCAAGACTATAAAGCAATTGGTAGAATTCATAGCAATAAAGAATTCTTAGCAGATATCGCTGATAAGAATTATCACGTTGTATTACTGAGCGTACCTATGGTGGGTTTAGTTGTTTTTACAATTATTCCTATTATATTTATGATTCTTGTTGGATTTACTAACTACACTAGTGATCGTAACTTCGGAGCCTATTTGTTCGATTGGGTAGGTTTTGAAAACTACGCTTCTATCTTCTCTAACGGAGATTTCGCTAGTAGTGCAGTTCTTTCAACATTCTTAAAGGTCTTATTATGGACACTTATTTGGGCATTCTTCGCCACATTCTCTAACTATTTCTTAGGAATGGTTGTCGCAATTATTATTAACGTCAAAGGCATTAAGCTTAAAAAAGTCTGGAGAACAATTCTTATTACAACAATTGCTGTTCCTCAACTAGTTTCATTAATGCTCATGAATAGAATGCTTCAAGACATGGGATTCATTAATGAATTCTTGAAACAAATTGGTCTTATTAGTGAACCTATTAGATTCTTAGGCGAAGGTGCTGATCCTACAGTTGCAAAGGTAGTTATTATCGTTGTTAATACTTGGATTGGTATTCCTTACACCATGCTTACATGTACAGGTATTCTCATGAATATTCCTGATGATTTATATGAGTCCGCTCGTATTGATGGTGCTTCTCCATTCAAGATGTATATGAAGATTACTCTTCCATACATGTTATTCGTTACTGGACCATATTTGATCTCTACATTTGTTGGAAATATTAATAACTTTAACGTTATTTACCTCCTTAGTGGTGGTGCCCCAACATTTAATATTGCAAACAAACCAAACTTACTCCAAGGCGTTGGTCAAACTGACTTACTTATTACCTGGATGTATAAACTTACAACAAGTAATAACCCACAATACTTCAATATGGCCTCTGTCTTTGGTGTATTAATCTTTATTATCGTCGCTACATTTTCACTTATTACCTATAGCAGAAGTAGTGCAGTTAAGAATGAGGAGGACTTCCAATAATGGCTGAAGTAAATTCAAAGAAGTACCATAGCGCTAAAGCGAAGTCTATCACTCGTAAGACTATTATCTATATTGTATTAGTAGTCATTTGTTTGATATGGCTTGTACCATATGCTTATTTAATTTCAAAATCTTTTGAAGCTACATTTACCTATACTTCATTCTTACCTAATGTTTGGACTGCCGACAACTATGTAAAACTATTTACTGATGGTAACTATCCATTCTGGAAATGGTTTATTAATACATTCTTAATCGCTTTAGCAAACATGGTTTTACAAACTATCCTTACTTTAGTAACAAGTTATACCTTATCTAGACTTAGATTCAAAGGTAGAACTACACTTATGAAGATGATGCTTATCTTAGGCATGTTCCCAGGATTCCTAGGAATGATCGCTAACTATTTCATCATCGGTTTACTTGGTCTAGATAGTTCATTATTCGCTTTAATTATTCTTTACGCTGCTGGTAGTGCAATGAATTATTACATCTCAAAAGGATTCTTTGATACTATTCCAAAGAGTCTTGATGAAGCTGTTCTTATCGATGGTGGTAATAAGAATACAGTTTTCTGGAGAATTATTCTCCCACTTTCTAAACCTATCGTCGTTTATACATTACTCATGAGCTTCAACGCTCCATGGGGTGACTTTATGATGGCAAGCTATATTGCTAAAGGTAGACCTAATATGACTACCGTCGCTGTTGGCTTACAAAAATTCGTCCAATTATCGACATCTGCTGAATATTTCACAAGATTCTGCGCAGGTGCGGTTATTGTTTCCTTACCAATTATGATTCTATTCTTCATCCTTCAACAATATTATGTCGAAGGTATTACTGGTGGGGCAGTTAAAGGATAATATTTATGAACAAGAAATTACTTTCCTTATTCTTATTATCTTCAATGGTTCTTACTGGTTGCGGAGAAGGTGTAGACCCCACTCCTAGTAGTGATAGAATCCCTGAAGATGCTGACACTCACATTATTGATGATAAATATCGTAACTATTACGAGATCTTTGTTGGCGCATTCGCTAACGGAGATCAAAGTGATAGAAAAGGCATTGGTGATCTTAAAGGCGTTATTCAAAAGTTAGATTATATCAAAGATACTGGTTATAACGGTATTTGGTTAATGCCTATATTTAAATCACCAAGTTATCACAAATATAACGCTAGTGATTATTACACAATTGATCCTACTTATGGCTCAATGGATGATTTACGAACATTAATTAGAGAAGGTCATAATAGAGGTATCGATATCATTCTCGATTTAGTTCTTAATCACTGTAGTAGAGAAAATCCTCTATTCCAAAAATGGATTGCTGCTCTTAGAAAACAATTAAATAATCAAACAATGACTCCTGAAGAAGTTAAAGAAGCTACATTATTTAAGTATTCATTGAACACTAATCCAGGTGGTTATAGTTATGTAGAAACTCAAAATGGTAAGAAAATCTACGTTGAAGCTAACTTTGATGGAGATATGCCTGAATTTGATTTTGATTCAACATATGCAAGAGATAAACTTAAAGAAATAGCTAAATACTATTTAGATATGGGTGTTGATGGTTTCAGATTAGATGCTGTCAAATATATTTATTACAATAACGTAGAAAAATCATGCGAAGCTCTTAGTGATTTCTATAATTATTGCAAATCAGTTAAAAATGATGTTTACATGGTTGGCGAAGACTGGGGCGGAACCGCTGAAATAACAAAATTCTATAAAAATGGTGGTTGTGATTCGTTCTTCTTCTTTGACGCTGCAGGTCCAAATGGATTTATTAAGAATTCCACTAATGAATTCTCTGCTAATCCTTATGGATATTTTGATGGATTGCTCTCATTATATGAAATTGCTAAAGGATCAGATGGCACAATAAAAGTTCCTGCTCCTATGATGGATAACCATGATATGAGTAGAATTGCTATGAGCAAAGATTCTCATGAAACCACTAAAATTCATAATGGTCTATTTGCAATGCTAAATGGTTCAACCTTCACTTATTATGGTGATGAAGTTGGAGAAAACGGCACTATTGGTGGTGGTATTGGTGACTATATCGTTAGACGTCAATTCCCATGGGCCCCTAATGATCCACTTAACTGTGTAAATCCTTGGGATTGCCAAGATTATAGTCATGAAAATGGATTCCTTTCTCAGCAAATGGAAGACGTTAATTCAATCTATAATTACACTAAAAAATCAAACTTATTACGTAATCAAATTCCTGAAATCGCTAGAGGGGAACCTTTAGAAGCTAAAAGTGAAATTCTTGACGATGAAAACGTTATCAAACTCGTTAAAAGAGGCGCAGATCGAGAAATCCTCATCGTTATGAATTTAGGTTATAACGACTCATATACATTTGATTACTCAAGCACATCATATAGCCAAGTAATTGGTCAATTATGTGCTAAAGATGATACATATATCGCTAAAAGAGGCGATAAGAAAATTGAAATTCCTGGATTTGGAATTGCAATTCTCGCATAGGAGGCTAGTTTATGGCAAAACTAAAACTTGATCACATTTATAAGGTCTATCCTAACGGCACTAAAGCTGTTAACGACTTTACTATGGATATTGATGATGGTGAATTCATCGTCTTCGTTGGTCCTTCTGGATGTGGTAAATCTACTACATTAAGAATGATTGCTGGTTTAGAGGAAATCTCTGCTGGTGAACTTTATATCGGTGACACTCTTGTTAACGATATGGAGCCAAAGAATAGAGATGTCGCCATGGTTTTCCAAAACTACGCTCTATATCCACACATGACCGTTTATGAAAATATGGCCTTTGGTCTTACACTTCGTAAACTTCCAAGAAATGAAATCCACGAAAAAGTTATGTGGGCTGCTGAAGTTCTTGGCTTAAAAGAATATTTAGATAGAAAACCACGTGCTATGAGTGGTGGTCAAAGACAACGTGTTTCCTTAGGACGTGCTATTTTACGTAATCCTAAGGTCATGCTTCTTGACGAACCATTATCTAACTTAGACGCAAAACTTCGTTCTCAAATGAGAAGTGAAATCTCTAAGTTACATCAAAAACTCAAAACAACATTCATTTATGTTACCCACGACCAAGTCGAAGCTATGACTCTTGGTACAAGAGTAGTTGTTATGAAACTTGGACGTATTCAACAAATTGATACACCTAAGAATTTATATGATCATCCTGCTAATATCTTCGTCGCAGGATTTATCGGTACTCCTCAAATGAACTTCTTTAATGTTCATCTAAATAAAGAAAGAGGAAAAGTTAAAGTTAAATTCTTAGATGCTGAAGAACCAGATCTCGTCTGTGGACTTGAAAACGTTATTAAAGCCAAAGAAGAATTCTTCAATACTGGTAGAGATATCGTCATGGGCATTAGATGCGAAGACTTATCAGTGGAAGAAGCAGATGTCGCTAAAGGAGACAACTTAATTAACGTTACAGTATCTCACTTTGAGGAACTCGGTAACGAAACTTTAATCTACGCTGATTTACTTGAAGAATCCGCCATGTTTAAAGAATCAAAAACAAGTGTCATTATTAAAGCTAAATCAAATCACGACTTTACTCCTGGACAAGTTGTTAAAGTACATGTTGATGTTAATAAGATGCACTTATTCGATAAGAAAACTGAAAAGACAATTCTTCCTAGAATTCCTCTTGATTCAGTTAGACCATTTGAAATCAAAGGTGGCAAATTATCTTTACTTGGTAAAGAAATTGATAAACCAAGTGCAATCACAGTTGATAAACTAAAAGGTAACGCGATTATTCCTACCGAAGCCATTATTGTGGGTAAGGGAGAATATGAAGCTAAAGTTGCTAGAATTGAAAAAGTAGATAAACAACATCTTGCATATCTACAAGTCGGTGATGATTTATTATTCGTTCCAGTAGATGACAAGGTTAAAGAAGGAAGCACTATTAAGTTCTCAATTAAACTTGATAGAGTTTCATTCACCAATGATAAACAAGAAGTTATTATTGAACCATTAATTAAACGCGATCCTGTTGGTGCAACATTCGTTAACCTTAAGACCGCACAAGCAGGTGAAAATGGAGCAGAGTTCGTTAAGATTCAAGAAGCAAGAATTGCAGAAGTTCAAGCTAAATATGCTGAACTAGAAGCTGATTTAGAAGAAAAACGCGCTCAAGAAATTGCTGCTATCGACCAAAGTTCACTTGAAACAAAACGTGTTGAAAATGAACAAGCCATCGCCAAGCTTAAACAAGACATTGCTGAAAAGTTAGTTATTGTTAAAAATACCTATAAAGAAGCAATGGCAGTAGCTAACGCTAAACATAAAGCTAGAGTTAGTGAAATCAAAGCGGCAGTTAAGCAAGAATATGATGAAATGCTTGCTAAAGAAAAAGCTGATTATCAAGAATCCCTTGCTATCAATAAAGATAGAGATTCTAGAGCAGCTCGTAAACAAGCATACGAATTATTCAAAGAAACACTTCCTGCTACTAGAGAGAAAGATCTTAACGACCGTCTCAATAGTGAAGCATTTGATTATGACTCTGAAAAGAGTGCTGCTACAAGTGTTTATACTAGAGATAAATTTAATTTAACATCTACCTTAAAAGAAGAAACTAAGAGACTTCATGAAGAAGCTCACCCAATTGAAACAGTTGAGTCTAAATACAAAGCATTACGTAGTGACTTAGCCAAAGAAAAAGAAGCAGCATTATTACATGCTAACTTATTATTCTTCTTTAATTATGATGGAGTGTATCAACAAATTCCTGATGATATCACTAATAAGATTATTCAAGGCTTAGGTAGTAAAGTATTTACTAAAGCATTTAGAATCGAAGTTCCTCATAATGCATTTATCTATGCAGAAAATGGATTAGAAGCTGAAGTTATCGAAGAATTAGATTATGTCAGCTCCTCATTCTTAAAATGCAAATTAAGCTTATATGGACAAGAAGTTATTGTTCATGTTGAAAAAGACGCTAAAGACACACATAAAGTTGGAGACACGGTACACCTCCTCTTAGATATTGCTAAAGTACGTATTATCGAAAAATCACAAAATATCAGGTTATATTAATATGAATAAGAGAATAGCTTTATTGACTCTAATTCCATTTGCCTTAACTAGCTGCGGTACACAAATTAATAATATGTCCGTAGACGAAGTTAACGCTGTTTTGGCAACTTATACTGACCCTGGTTATACAAAATATAATGGTGTTGGTTTTGTTGATGCTTTAGCATGTGAAGAAGATTCTCAAAAAGTAGACGTTTATGGTGAAAAGATTGAAGACGCTATTTATGACCCTTCTCAACCAATTGAAAAACAAGTACCACTTTCTTGGATTAATGGCGCGCCATTACACATCACCAAAGATAATTATTATTTTGAAACTGATGATGGCGTAGAGCATAGTTCCTGCGCTCATTATTACCTAAAAGAATGTCTAGTAAGTATTGATTCCACCGGAATAGATTACTTTGTACATGTCGATATTAGAAAGAATGATTTAGGTGGATTAACATTTAAGGTTAATAATGAATTCTTAAAGTTAACTCTATACTTTGCCTTTAATGGTAATGATTTAGAATATTCCGGTAGAGTTAACACTGAATTTGTTTATGATAGCAATGGCTATTTAGTTAAAGAAGAGACAACATCCACTAATTATGACGCTAAAAAAGTTCGTACTGATCCAACAATGCTTCATTCATTAGTAGAATATACTTATGAGGTCTAAATTTAATCACTTAAAAACTATCTTAGTAAGTAGTGCCCTAGCGGCATTACTTTCTTCTTGTGGACCAGAATTTAGCGTAGAAGTTAAAGACTTCATGAAAACATTCTCGTTTTCAAAATGTATCGAGAAATATTTAGTAGTGGATTACCACCTAACTAGTGTAGTTAAAGAAAACGATTCTATCACTAGTAGCCGTGACCAAGTTGTGTCCTTTGATCTATCCACTGACATTTATAGTTATAGTTATGAAACCCATAACAGTGGTGATTTTATAAGTGACTCTAATCCTGAGAGTAAAATCGAGAATTATTTCTATGACGCAACCAGTGGGCAATATACCCATACTTTAATAGTCAATAAAAAATCAACAACTGACTCTGTTGATAAGGTTGTAGTTAGAGGCAAAGTTACCAGCTTCTTTGGTGAAGAATACGCTGAAAGCGGGCTTTACACTAATGGAATATATTATGGTGATCAAGTTAAGAACATGATTAGCATGCACAACTATTTTAGTGTAGATTATGGCCGTAATTTGCTTGTTTTTGACCTTAAAGATCAGGTTGTTGAAAAATCAGTTGCCTCGCTTCACTACGAAGTAAATAGTGATGGAATGTTGGTCGCATGGAATCAAAAAATAGATGATGGTGTTAAATCACTCACTAGTGAAATAACAATTAATTTACATCAGTAATTATAACTCTGTTTTTAGTCAATCAATACCCTTTATGGGTATTTTTTATTATCTAATTAATGCCTATTAAGTTTACTTAATACATTATTGTTGTTAAAATACAATCAGTAATTTTACGGAGGTCATTATGTCCAATAAAATGGTAGCTATGATTTTGGCTGGCGGCCAAGGAACCAGACTAGAATCTTTAACACACAAAGTTGCTAAACCTGCAGTTAGTTTTGGCGCTAAATATCGTATCATCGATTTCCCTCTTTCTAACTGCGCTAATAGTGGAATTCATACTGTCGGCATTTTAATGCAATATGAATCCACAGTTTTAGATAACTATATCGGTGATGG
>CACYJD010000022.1 GCA_902774655.1 uncultured Erysipelotrichaceae bacterium
TTTAGAGCTCGGCATAAAATCGTCAGTACCTCATTAGGTTTATATGAAGGAATTAATACGACAGAATTCATGGTCAAAAGTCTCAAAGAGGGGATTATATAGTGGTTTTTTAAATAAATTTGATAATTGTATTAAGTGTGAATGCAACCAAGAAGAACGCTGCAATTATATAGATAGGTAATTTAATTTCTTTTCTTCTACCACTAATAAGCATCATGGCAATATAGCAAAGTAAGCCAATGCCAATACCATCAGAAACCGAATAACATAAGACAGCAAATACAATAGTTATTATTGTTGTAAATCCAATAACTTTATCAGCTTTGAAATTAACTTTACTACATGCGTTATAAGCAATTAAGGAACCAACACACACTAAAGCAGCTGCTGTTACACTACCACTTGTAAAGATTGAGAATACAGGGAAAACGAAAGCGCATAATAAGAATAAAAACGCTGAAACGATAGCAGCAAAACCTGTTTTTGCGCCTAAACTAACACCTACATTTGATTCAGCAAATGAAGTCACTGTAGATGTTCCTAATGGTGCGCAAATTAGTGCGCCAGTAGCATCAGCAATAACAATGCGGTTGTAATCTTTGAAATTGCCCTTATCATCAATCATTCCGGTTGTACCAGAAATCGCCAATAATGTTGCAGTTGTATCAAATAAATTAACGAAAACAAGGGAGAATATAGCTACATATGTCGCTGGAGTAGCAAATACGTGTCCGAGATCATTTACAAAATCTTGCCCAGTATAACCATCGCTCAGCAATCCATAGAAAATGACTTCTTTTACACTTTCGCCATTTAAACCAAACTTAACAGTTGAATCTAACCATGGTGCAATTGGTAAAGTAGTTGCATTGCTTAATCCTGCATAGTTGGTATAAACATAAGAGCCTATTGTTTCGTCATAAACCAAATTACCATTACCAATCATTATTGAGGAGATAACGACTCCAACAATCGCAGCAACAACTAATGTCATAGGGATTGCTAAATTTGAGATAATTGGGTTCTTAACGAACATTAATCCAAAACATACGACAGTTGATACTAGTGCAATAATAACTGCAGGATCAGCGAAGTTTCCTAAAGAGACATAAGTTGCAGAATTATAGCCAATAAGTCCACTATTTTTAAGACCAACAAAGATAATAAATGCACCAAGAGCGCCTGAAATAATTAATCTTAAATCCATTGGAATGGCTTCAAGAATTTTCTTTCTGACTGGTGTTAAAGATAAAGTGAAGAAAATAATACCAGCAATGGTGAGGAGAATCATTTTTTGATGCCAGCTTGTGAAGCCCATCGATTCTCCAAGAGTGTATGCAATAAAGGCATTTAATCCCATGCCTGCGCTTAAAACGATTGGATAATTAGCAACTAAACCCATCAAAAGTGTGGCTAAGAAGCTAAGAATTGCTGTCATAGTAAATACGCCAGCAGAGTTCATACCCATATCAGATAAGATTCCAGCATTTACTGGAAGTATGTAGCACATAGCGATAAATGTAACAATACCACCAATAATTTCATTTTTTAAAGTTGCGCCTTTTGTATCAAAGTGGAAAAACCTATTCAAAAACTTCATATTAAGTCTCTCTTTCTACTGAAATATCATAATTGATATTGTTTTAATTCTCAATAGAACAAAAAAGACTTATTTGTTATATTTTTAAACAAAGAGCATAATAATAAACAAGGAGTTCAAAAACTAACAATATGGATAGAAGAATCTCGAAAACGATCAAGTCTGTTAAGAAAGCATTTTCAAATCTAATTTCCGAAAAAGCTTATAAAGATATTACCGTCCAAGATATTATTGATGAAGCCGATATCGGAAGAGCGACTTTCTATAGTCATTATAAAAATAAAGAAGAAGTTGTTAATGCGTTAGTAAATGACATTTTCGAACATATTCTTAGCCATAACTTAGATATTGAAAACCATCATGATTTCTCTCAAAAGCATAACTTTTCACATAGAATCGAGCACATGCTCTATCACTTTGAAGAAGACAAAGACATGTTGATTGGGCTACTTAATTCTGAAGGCGGAGAAATATTCCTAAGCGCATTAAAGAAACACTTAGCCGATGCTTTTAAAACCAATATATCTTTAAGTAAATTTGATAAAATACCTGAGAATATAGTCTTTAATCATGCTGTCACATCCCTTATGCAACTTATTTTATTCTGGTTAAAAGAAGACAATTGTTGCATAAAACCTGAAGATGTCGCTGATTATTATTTCCTTTTAAACAAAGATCTCTTCACGGAATAATTAGTTAATTTTTGTTAAATATCAAACATTTTTTAGAATTTTGTTCAATTACTAAAATCTTTCATATATACTATTGCTATGCAATCGGCGATAGATATCAAGACTGGTATTAATAAATTAAATAAAAGACGCGCACTTATTCTTATAATTTCAGCCGTTTTAGTATTTATTTTATTTATTCTTTCAATGGGCATTGGTTCAACTTGGATTAACCCAATCGAAGTATTTAAGGGCCTATTCAATCAGTCAGATGATGTCACCAATGCAATTGTTCATGGCGTAAGAATTCCAAGAGCAGTTGCTGCTTTGATTTGTGGAGCTGCTTTAGGATCTGTTGGTGTTATCATGCAAACAAATTTAAATAACCCAATGGCTTCGCCATCAACTTTAGGTGTGAGCAACGCTGCTGTTTTGGGCGCTAATTTAGGCATTTTAATCCTTTCAAGTGGCGCATCCACTCAAAGATTTTCTAATCCATATGTTGTTATTTTGTTCGCTTTTACTTTTGCAGTTGTAGCAACTTTATTGATATTAACACTTTCAGGATTTAAAAATTTCGCTCCTTCATCAGTTATTCTTGTTGGAATTGCCTTATCAACTTTCTTCACCGCTATTACAACACTTATTCAATTCTTCGCAACCGATGTTCAATTGTCAGCGATGATGCATTGGTCATTTGGAGATTTAGGCAGAACTACAAACACTGATAACTTAATATTAACTGTTATTGTCGCAGTATCATTTTTAATCTTTATGATATTGGCACCTAGATATAATGCACTAAACGCTGGTGATGATTTAGCTAAATCAGTTGGTGTTAATACAAACTTATTAAGATTTGCCTCCTTACTTCTTGCAAGCTTTGTTATTGCGGGAACAATTTCTTACTTTGGAATAATTGGTTTCGTAGGAATTATGGCTCCTCATATCATGAGAAGGATAATCGGCAATGACCATCGTTTCCTAATTCCTGCTTCTGCTTTATTTGGAATTATTATTCTTCAAATCAGTGATATTATTGCAAAATCTGCATTTGCAGGTATTGCATTGCCTGTAGGTGCTATTACAGCTATCTTAGGCGCACCATTCTTCCTTTATTTAGTGTTCTCAAAGGATGGAGGATTAAGAAGATGATTCAAGTTAAAAATCTTACTTACTCCTATCAAAAGAAGGGAGAACCTATTATTAAAGATGCAACTTTTGATGTAGTTCAAGGCAAGGTAAATGTTTTACTTGGCCCTAATGGTGTTGGCAAATCCACATTAATTAAGTGCATAGATCGTATTTTAGATTTTAAACAAGGCGAAATAATTATTAATGATAAAAATGTTAAAGAGTATAAAAGAAATGATTTAGCAAAACTTGTTTCTTATGTATCTCAAGAAACCAAAGTTGAGTATTTAAATGTTTTTGAGTGCATAATGCTTGGCAGAATACCTTATATTCAATATTTTTCAAAGGAAAAAGATGAAGCAATTGTTACTGAATTAATAAAAACTTTCGGAATTGAACATCTTGCATCTAGAAGCTTCTCCACTCTCTCTGGAGGAGAAAAGCAAATTGTTATGCTGCTTAGATGTGTTGCGCAAGATGCACAAGTAATACTTCTAGATGAACCAACTGCCAATTTAGATATTAAGAATTCTCTTATGGTTCTGAAATTTATTAAAGAATTAGTTGAGAAGAAAGGTTTAACAATTTTAATTTCAATGCATGATATTTCTTTAGCACACATGATTGCAGATAGATATATCTTGTTAAAAAACACACAGGTTCTCGCTCAAATTGATAAAAATCAACTTACCACAAATCTACTTAGTGAAACATTTGGGGTGGATTTTTTAATTGAGAGCGAAAACGTAATTTTAAATATGGAAGGGGGGTTTCAAAAATGAAACTAAATAAATTATTTTTAACATCATTAATCGGTTTAGCCACATTAGCTTCATGTGGTGAAAAGTCAGTTGATCCAGCTGGAGACACCACCGTTACCATTACTGATGTAGTTGGTAGACAAGTCACAATTGATACAAGCAAGATTAATCGTGTTATTTGTGCCGGTGCAGGTGCCCTCAGAATGTATACCTATGGTGGGGACTTAACCAAACTTGTTGGTGTCGAAGACATCGATCGTGGTGTTGAAGGAGCAAACCCATTCGCGCAAGCATCAAGACCTTATTATGATGCAAATAAAGAATTATTTGATAGTCTTCCTTCAATTGGCATAGGCGGACCAGCAAACCAAAAAGACTACGATACTGAAAAAGTCATCGCAGCCAAGCCTGATCTAATCATTTCGGAATTTTTGACATTAGATCAAACAGCTATTGAACAAGCAACCGGAGCAAAAGTTGTTTGTGTTAGTACTGGTAGCAACAACGTATTCTCTGATGCAGTTAAACTTTCGTTAAGAAATTTGTCTAAAATCTTCAACAATGATAAAGGTTCAACTGTCGCAAAATATATTGAAAATTCATATGCTGATCTTAGAGCGAAAGCTAAAACAGAAGATTCTGAAAAAATGTACGTTGGTTGCTTAGGTAGATGGGGTCAACAATCTATCTTATCCACATCACCAAGCTATCCTGGTTTTCAAGCGAACAATATTGAAAACATTGTTCAAGGTTCAGATTTAGTTGAAGGAAAAATTCCTGATTTAGAATATCTTGTTAATAAAAATCCAACTAAGATTATTCTTGATTCTGCAGGTATTGGTAAATTTAAAGCAGAGTATAAAGCTACTACTGATGAATCTTATAGAAATGTCGTTAAGCAAGTCGAAGCATTCAAAAACAACGAAGTCTATTTACAAATGCCATTTAATGCATATGAAACTAATCTAGAAATTGCTTTAGCAAATACCTACTATATTGGTTCACTTGCTAATCCAACCGCTTACGCTGATTTTGATATTGCCGCCAAAACTGATGAAATTACCACCAAATTCCTTGGCAAAGCAATGTATAACGATATTAAGTCCAAACCACTATCACTTGGTGGTTACCAAAAAATTAATAATTTCTTATCTTGGTTAGAAGAATAAAATGGATAAAGTTACTTTATATTTTGATGAATTAGCCCCAAAATGGGATTCAATCTGCGAGCATGACTCAAAGTTAGAATCATTATTATCCTCTTTAGATATAAAAGAAGGAGATAAGGTTCTAGATGTAGCATGTGGAACGGGTGTTATTTCTGAACGCCTTTACGCTATGTCCAAAACAACTGTTGATGCTATTGATGTCTCAAGCGAAATGATTAAAGTAGCAAAAACAAAGGACTATAAGGGGGTTAATTTTAAAGTAGCAGACCTTTATACATATAGAGATTCAAAATACGATGTAATTGTAATCTTCAACGCATATCCTCACTTCTTAGATGTTAATAAGTTCAAAGATTCGCTGTGCGCGCTATTGAATAAAGACGGAAGAGTTTATATCATCCACGATTGCGATAGGATAGAATTAAACTCACATCACAAAGCTCACGCGATGAACGTTTCTAGAATGCTAGATGATATTCCAACAGAAGCTAAAATGTATCAAGATAAATTTAAAATTCTTGAAGCGTACGAGAAAGATTCAACAATAAAAATCTCGCTAATACTCAAATAAGAAAAAAAGGCGATTTCCATATAGGAAGTCGCCTTTTTAAGACTATTTAATTATTCGTGATGGCAGCAATCACCATGTTCGTGATCGCAATCGCATTCGCCGCCTTCGCAGCAACAATCTTCGCCTTCACAATTACAATCTTCACCACAACAGCATTCACCTTCGTGATGGTGATGACCACTAATGGCTAGATTCTTTAACATAAAGGATTCACCATCGTATTCCATTGTGACATCTTCAAAATCTTTTTTAATATCGTCTTCGATTAAGACTTTGATGCCATTAATTAATTCAAATTCGTTATCGAAATCTTTTGCGTCTTCTAAACTTAATTGAAGTTCAGCATGACCACAGCATGAACTGTTTGCCATAAAGATATAAAGTAAATCTTTATTAAGTTTATTTAAATGGGCTTGAAGTTCTTCTTTAGCTCTATCAGTAATAATCATGCTACGTTCTCCTTATAAAAATCGAATCTTAAGGTATTTGAATTGATATTAGTGCTAAAGATAATACCAAATGGAGTATCATATGTAGTTCTCTCAACGCGATAAAAATGTGTACCTTCAGCGCATTTGTCAAATTCAGAATGTGCAGCAACAGCTGTTTCTCTATCCTTTTCGCTTAATGAAGCAATATCAGGGTTGGTAACTACATAAGAAAGTTCAAATGTTACTCCTTCAGCAATTTCATAACCGATTGGGGTAACTGAAATATAATCTAAAATTTTAGAACCAGATAATGATCCAAGTTTAGCTTTAGGTTGATTATTTGTGCAGCCTGCTAGTAAAGCAGAAGCAATTAAGGCAGGGATAATAAGTTTTTTATTCATTGTGTAACCTCGCGAGACATATATTAACATGATTTTTAATGTTTGTGGTGTTTTATTTTACCAATTATATATTTACCACTTATAGTGAACACTAATATAGCGATGCCAGTAAGTACTATTGTGCCACCAACATGAAGGTTAAAGGTATAAGCGATAAATAGCCCTAGAATCGACATTGCCGCGCTAGCAATAATGCTTGCATAATTAGCGCCTTTAGAGCTGTGAGTTACTTTTAAAGATATTGCAACCGGTATTGAGACAAAGCAAGCAACCATTAATGCTCCAATAATGTTACTTGCTAAAGCAACTAATAGAGAAGTAACAACAGTATCAATTGTAGACAAAACAATTACTTTCATCCCATTAGCTTTGCATTCCTCTTCATTATAGGCTAGAGCAATGTTGCTTCTATAAAATAGAACTTCATACGCTAATGCTAGAACCACCACTCCAATAAGAATATATAATTCCATATCGTTAATTGTGTATAACGATCCAAATAAATATGATTCAAATCTACTAGACGAAACAACTTGGCTCAATATTCCTGTTAATCCTAATGATAAGGCAAGTGTAATTGTTAATGCTAATTCGCTATATTTAGGGAATCTCCTGCGGATAAATTCAATAATTAACGCAGCAACTAAACTAATTAATATTGACCAGACCATTGGAAATGTTCCGGCAGCTAAGCCAATTGCGATACCTGCTAAAGAAGTATGCGACAAAGTATCGCTTACCATTGTAAAACCTCTACCAGCGAGCCTAATTCCCATCAAAGGCAAAACTAACGAAAGTAAAATAACAACAATGAAAGCTTTAACAAAAAAAGGATGTTCGAACGCAAATAATGGATTAAGCATGGTGCTCCTCCATAGATGAGATGTCTTTAACATCTACTATCTTTGTGCCTCTTGGGAAATCTTCTTTGTTATGTGAAACAATTATGATTGTTTTATTATCTTTATGATATTTTGATAACAAATCACGTATCTCAATTTTCGATTCCTTATCAATACCACTCGTAGGTTCATCGAGAACCAATAAATCTGGTTCAGAAATAACAGCTTCGAGCAATCTAACTTTTTGCTTTTGTCCACCAGAAAGTTCGTCTAATCTACGATTTCTAAGTTCAAATAAGCCAAAAGACTTTAATGCATTATCTACTTTTTTCCATTCCTCTTTTCTTATGAATTGGAATGGCTTCTTTTTTAATCCTAAAGAAACAATCTCTCTAACGTTACATGGGTTAGAAATCTTGTTATCAATATTAATTTGAGATAGAAAACCAATATTTTTCTAACGTTACATGGGTTAGAAATCTTGTTATCAATATTAATTTGAGATAGAAAACCAATATTTTTAAAATCGTTAATTACTTCACCGCTATGTACTTTATAGATACCCAAAATTATCTTGAGTAAAGTGGTTTTACCGATACCGTTTTCACCAATTATTCCTATAAGATCTCCGTTATTTACAGTAAAATTACACTCATCAATAATGTGTTCATTCCCATAGCAAAATTCAACATTTGTTAGTTTAATCATTTTAAAGATTCCTCTAAAACTTTAAGGTTTTCTAGCATTACTGAGATATAGT
>CACYJD010000023.1:0-1619 GCA_902774655.1 uncultured Erysipelotrichaceae bacterium
CATGCTTTTAACTGGTCAACCATTACATATGTATGACTTAGACAAATTACCAAAAGAAGAACTAATTGTTAGAGATGATATTGAAGGTGACTTTGTTGCCTTAGACGAAAAACATTATGCACTACAAAAAGGTGATGTATGCATTACAAGCGCTGGTAGAGTAATGTGCTTAGGTGGTGTAATGGGTTCACTTGAATGTGCTGTTGATGAAAGAACAAAAAATGTTGTTATTGAAGCAGCCAATTTTGACTTTGCTAGCATTAGAAGAACATCAATTAGACTAGCTTTAGGCAGCGATTCTTCCCAAAGATTTATTAAAGGTATCAACCCAAATCAATACGTTAAAGTTATGGCGTTAACCACCAAACTTCTTGAAGAATTATGCGATGCTAAAGAAGTATATGAAACTAAAACATATTTAGAAAAACCATATGTTCAAACAGTTTTAGAAACTTCATTTGATTACATTAATCATAGATTAGGCACTTCCTTTACAAGTGAAGAAATTATTGAAGCACTTGAAAAGGCATTCATTAAAGTCGAAGACCTAGGTGAAGGAAGAATTAAAACTACAATTCCTTGCAGCAGAATCGATATCACTTCTGAAGCTGATTTAAGCGAAGAAGTTATTCGCATTAGAGGATTTGAAAACGTCAAATCCGAGTTACCTGAAATTAAACTCTCTGTTGGTGGTTTAGGCGAGAACCTATCGAAAAAACGACAAGTTAGAAACTATCTAAGGGGTGTTGGACTTGATGAATTGCTCTGCTATTCACTTGTGAATGAAGCAAAGATTAATAGCTTCAATTACTTAAATAAAGAACAACCATATAAAGTAATGAATCCATTAAGTGATGATCACAGTTTGGTTAGAACAAACATTTTACCATCACTTATCGAAACACTTCTTTATAACGTTAATCACAATAACGATAATCTTGCTTTCTTTGAAGTAAGTGACTTATTTAGTGAAGATAAGAAACATATTCATTTAGGAGTTGTCTTATATGGAAACGATTTAAGAAGAGGCCATTTTGACAGCACTCCATATGGTTATTACCATATCAAAGGTATTGTCGATGGATTAATCAAATTATTTGATATTGATGAAAAACGTACTGTTTTATCTAGACTTGTTGATGAATCCTATCACCCAGGTAGAAGCGCTTTAATTAAAGTTGATGGTAAACCATTAGCAGTATTTGGTGAACTTCATCCAAACAAGATTAAAGAACTCGGACTCAAGAGTAACGCTGTTGCTGTAATGGAAATGGATCTAGATGTCTTATTTGCAGTTAAAGTAAGTGCTAAGAAGATGGTTCAAATCTCTAGATTCCCAGCAATCGAAAGGGACTTAGCCTTTGTCTTAAAAGACGAAGTTCTTGCAAGTGATGTAATTAGAGAAATTAAAAAAGCAGGCAAGGATATGGTTAAAAACGTTGAAGTATTTGACGTTTATAGTGGCCTTCCACTTGCAAAAGGAACGCACTCTTTAGCGGTTAAGATTAGATACGAATCTCTTGATAGAACTTTCACAAGCGATGAGATTACTAAAGTTGAAAACGATATCATTGTCGCTATTGGTAAGAAATTTAGTGGAGAACTTAGAAAGTGAAAAT
>CACYJD010000023.1:1661-9594 GCA_902774655.1 uncultured Erysipelotrichaceae bacterium
AATGTCGCAAAATATGATGATTTTATTAATGTTGATTTAAAAATCACCGCAGAAGTCACCTTAATTTGCTCATATAGCCTTAAGCCATTCCCTTCAAAACTAAGAGCAGAGGATGAACTTCACTTTGCCAGTTATATTGATGAAGATGATTATGAACTTCTTGATTACAAGGGTAGTGTTATCGATCTTGATCCATACATTTTTGACTTAATTAGTGCTTCGGTACCATTAAAACCAAAAGCTCCTGGAGCAAAGCTTCCAGATAGTGGAAAAGGCTACCGAGTCATGACTGAAGATGAGGAAAGACAAGAAAAGTCCGAAAAAGGTAATGGCAAGTTTGACGCTCTGTTAGATTTAGACTTAGACGATTAATCTATAAAAACAAAATATAATTTATCAATAAAATGTCACACTTTGTGTGACCTTTTATTATTTTTATGTCGAAAAATTCCATAAAATTTTGTTTACAAGGTAAGCTCAAAATCCTTATAATTTAGTTACCTAAGTGGAGGAAAGTGGAGTAAAATGCTATTCGGTTCTTTTGAGCACCAATTAGATGAAAAAGGAAGAATTATTCTTCCTAGCAAGCTTCGTACAGCCCTAAGTGAAAAACTTTACATTATCAAAGGTTACGAAGGTTGCTTGTCAGTTTTTTGCGAAAAAGATTTTGAAAACTACATTAAAAAAATCCAAGAACTCCCTTATAACGAGAAGCTAACAAGAGATGTAGTTAGAGTTGCAATGAGTTCAGTAAGCGAACTTATCGTAGACAAACAATTTAGAATCCAACTTCCTAAAGAAGTAATCGAGAGATATAAAATCTCAAAGGAACTAACAATTGTTGGAGTAATTGACCACATTGAAATCTGGAATAGAGACAAGTGGTTAGAATACTTAGCTCTTAACGAGCAACAATTCGATTCTAACTCAGAAAACTTATTGAAAAATGAGTAACTACCACGTTAGCGTTCTATTGAACGAGGCTATTGAAAATCTAGCCATTAAACCTGATGGAATTTATCTAGATTTAACCCTCGGAAGAGCAGGGCACTCAAGTGAAATATTACGCAAATTAAGCGCAAGAGGTCGCCTAATTGCCTTCGACAAAGATATTGAAGCAATTAATTTCTCGAAAGAAAAATTGTCTTCAATCTCTAGCAACTTTACCCTCATTAAAGATGACTTTAGAAACTTCAAAAGTCACCTAAATGAAATGGGTATAAGCCATGTTGATGGAATCCTATTAGACTTAGGAGTTTCATCGCCTCAATTTGATGATATATCGAGAGGTTTCTCCTATAAAGGTGATGCCAAACTCGATATGAGAATGGATCAAACGGCAACGTTAGATGCATACACTGTTATAAATACGTACTCACTTCCTCACCTCACTCAAATATTCCGTGAATACGGCGAAGACAAATACGCATATAACGTTGCCAAAAACATCCTGAAATATAGAGAAAGTAAACCGATTGAATCAACCAGCGAATTGGTTGAGATCATAAAAAGCAGCAAACCTCAAAAAGAGTTAGCGAAAAAAGGACACCCTGCAAAGCAGATATTCCAAGCAATACGCATTGAGGTCAACGATGAATTAGGTGCATTAAAAGCAGTTCTAAGCGATGCACTTGAATCACTAAATGTAGGTGGTAGATTAGCGATTATTAGCTTCCACTCACTTGAGGACAGAATAGTAAAAGTTGCCTTCAAGAACGCTGCAGTTATCGAAGGGAGTAGAGACCCTTTGCTAGCACTAAATACGCAAGAACCTGACTATAAATTGGTTAATAACCACGTAATTCTTCCTAGTGAAGAAGAACTCGCTGTTAATCCAAGAAGCAAGTCAGCAAAGATGAGAGTCATAGAAAGGATTAAGCAATGAAAGACAAACTCTACAAACACGGTAAAACACGCTTCCAATATGTCTTGAAGCAATTTTTAATCGTGTCAATTGTAGTGATTACTGCTGCTTTGTTAGTTGCTATCCCAGTCACTGTCGACATCTTACTTAAACTACACTAAAAATTAGTTCAAATTCAAATAAAGAATAGGTTCTCGGCTATTTGGGACAAAAGTCTCAATCAACTCGAGAACCTTTTGTAACAAAGTTATAAAAGATTATTGAAGCGTAAATTTGTTTATATATAATATAAATGGTATATCATATGGAAGCTATAGGAATTCTAGAAATAACGGATACTGCGGTAAGACTATTAATCGGTCAATTTCATAACGATGAAGTCTCTGTTTTGTATACAAAAGAGTTACCAGTTGAAGACTATATGGATAGAGGCGAGATTAAAAATGTCGCCAAAATCTTAGAAACAGTTAACACTTTAGCATTTGTTAAGGATGATGAAGCTAAACTAAGACTTAAGGTAACCAAAGTTATTTTTGTATTACCTGCAATTGGTTTTGCTATTTTTGAAACCAGAAAGAGCACTAACGTTGTTTCTGCAACAAGCAAGATTCAACAGTTGGATATTAATAACGCTATTTCTTTAGCACAAAAGGACTTAACAAATCCTGGTTTCGAAGTGGTTGATGTAGTTCCTGAGTTATTCTTTATTGGCCAAGATAAATACACTAAGATTCCTCCTATTGGAGAAACCAGCAGAACTATTGCAATTATTGCAAGAATCTTTGCTCTTCCTAGCAGTGTAATTTCTACATACGTTAGAAGAATTATTGAGCCAAGCGAGATTCAACTTAAGAGATCTGTTGTATCTACCGTCGCTATTGAAGAAGTTTGTAAGAAATCATTACCAAAGATTCCTGATCATTACTTAATTGATATTGGTGAAGGATTTACTAAGGTTGCTCTAGTTGGCAAAAATAACCCAGTATCTGTGAATATTTTTAAAAAAGGTACCGGAGATTTAATCCGTATTGTAGCAGAAAAGTTCCATATTTCATTCCAAGCTGCTAGAGAAGCAATTGAGAATTATGGTATAGAAAATAGACAAACTAAATTCATGCCTCCAGTAATTGAATCTGTCAATGAAGAAGGCCTTAAGAGTGTTTACACTCTCGATGAATTAAGCAATATCATTAAGGAATTCTTTGTTGAATTTTTCAACGACTTAGATGTATGCATTACAACTGTTAAAAAGGACTATGTAAATAATCCTGCAATTGCAAACTTACCATTTATCTTAACTGGTGGAGTTACAAGCATGAAAGAATTAGATACCTTATTCAAAGGTAGATATCCAAATAACGAAATACACATCTTAACTTCAAATGTTATGGGTGCTAGAGAACAAAAGTATATCCCACTTATTGGTGCGTTACTTTATAGTTCTACATACAAAGGATCATTAACTGACTCTCAAGAAAAAGTTAATCAACTTTCTAGAGAAGAGAAGAAAGATGACACTAAAAAGAAAAAATCAGGCCTAAAAGGACTGTTCGGAGGTAAATAGAATATATGTCTTACGATTTAGATAATTATGAAGCCGTTGCTCGTATTGTAGTAATCGGTGTTGGCGGTGCTGGTAACAACGCTGTCAATAGAATGATTGATGATAACATTCAATCAGTCGAGTTTTATGTTGCCAATACAGATAAGCAAGCTCTTTCAACCTCCAAAGCTCCAAATAGAATTGTTTTAGGCGATGATTTAACTCAAGGCTTAGGTGCTGGTGGTGATCCAGAAGTTGGTAAGCAAGCTGCCGAAGCATCAAAAGAAGAAATTAGAGAAATTGTTAAAGGCGCAAACATGGTCTTTATTGCTGCAGGCATGGGTGGTGGTACCGGTACAGGTGCTGCTCCAATCATTGCGCAAATCGCTAAAGAAGAAAAAGCCCTTGTTGTCGCCATTGTTACTAGACCATTTACCTTTGAAGGTAATAAGCGTATCGCTAACTCTGTTCAAGGTCTCAATGATTTAAAGGATGCAGTTGACGCAATTATTATTGTTAGTAACGATAAGTTACTTATGGTTAATGGTACTCGTCCAATCAGTGAAGCATTTAGTGAGTCCGATAAAGTTTTAGCACAATCTGTTAAAACCGTTACAGATTTAATCTTAATGCCTGCAGTTATTAACTTAGACTTTGCAGACGTTAGAAATACTCTTAAGGGTTCAGGTGTTTCTTTAATTGGATTTGGTATGGGTAGTGGCGCTAATAAAGCTTCAGAAGCTGCTCAAAGTGCTATTAACTCTCCATTACTTGAAGCAAGTATTGCTGGTGCTAGAAAAGCAATTTGTAGCGTTACTTGTGGACCAAATGTTTCACTTTATGAAGCTCAAGAAACAGTTGAAAGAATTAGAGAAGCCGCCGGCGGAGATATCAATATTATCTTTGGTATGTCAATTAACGATATGCTTGATGATCAAATCTTAGTAAGTGTTATCGCTAGTGACTTCAATAAGGAATATGACTTTAGTGAACTACCACAATTTGGTGGTCAAAAGAATACATCTGCTCTAGCAGAAATGGATGAAAAAGAAGATAAAGCTCAAGAAGAGTCATTTGAAGAAACTCTTGAAGAGAACGATAAAGATCCAGATATTCAAGAAGATGACTTTAGTAGTGGATTCTTAGCGGATTATCTTAAAAAGAAAAATATTGAATAATTATGAACACACTTAAGAAGACATTAATCTTATTAGCGAGTATTAGCCTTCTTTCAGCATGTGGCGAACCTCCTGTTGATGATGAATACATTAGAGGCGCTACTGTTGTTCATGATTATAACGACTACTATGCTTCCCTTAGATATTGGGAGAATGGTAAAGATTTAAAAGAAAAACTTTATAAAATTATTTCTAAGAACTATGTTCCTTCCACTTACGCTAGTAATTGGTCAACCAATCAAAACGGTGACCAAGATTTATATTTGCTTGATGATGTAAATCCTCTTTATTCAAGTGATCCAATGGATAAAACTAACACCGCCAGTAATACCAATCCTAATGGTTGGGAAAGAGAACACGCTTTTGTTGCGGGTTTAATGACCGGTAAAGGAACTGGAGAAGCTGTTAAAACTAAAGGAATTGCTACTGATTTCCATAATTTATTTGCTGCAACTAGTAGTGGAAATAGATCTAGAGGCGAGAAGAACTACGGTAAAGTTACAAAACAAAGTGGTTCTAATGGTGACGCCATCTTTGATGAAAAAACATTCGAACCTAATGATTTCGATAAAGGTAGAGTAAGCCGCGCTATTTTCTATATTGCTACTATGTTTGGTAATGATTCATGGGTCGCAGATACCTACGGGAAAGGCACATTTGTAAGAGAAGAGCCTTGCACAGTTTCAGGTTCTGATAGATGTCATGGTAACCTTTCAGCGTTACTTGAATGGAATTCATCGTTCAAAACAGATCGTCTTGAATACCAACACAACGAGTATGTTTTAACAAAACAAAAGAATAGAAATCCTTACGTTGATTTCCCTGAACTTGTAGATTGGGTTTATGGAAGTAAAGCTAATCAAAGAGGTCGTTTATGTGAGCTTACAAGTAGTGTAAATGCACTTGAGATTAATGAGACAAAATTCTCAAATACTGGAGTATCTAGCTATAAACGCTCATATTTTGTGGGTGATAAGTTCGATAAAAATGCCGACTTAAATGTTTATTCAATTAGCAATAATTTTACAAAAACTAAAGTTAGTGACTTCACTTCATCAATAACTGATGGCTTTGAATTTACAACAACTGGTGATTTTTCGAACACTATTGGATATAACGATTCAAGTGTTACTTATCAATTCTCTGTATCAGAATCAACTTATCAAAACTGTAATTATCAGTATGTATTTGATAAGACTTGCTTTGGTGATAAAGCTGTTGCTGGACAATTCTTTGATTCTACATTTAATAATGTTGATTACGAAGTAAACTTGGGCGATTTAAAGGAAATGAGTTTCAAAAAACCTACCGGCAATGATGGCATAAATATTGGAAATGCTTCTAAAAATGATGTCTGTGGAACTCTTACTTTAAGAAGCAAAGAAGCATTTACTTTTGAAGATAAAACAAGTATTTCTAAGGTTTATATTGTTATTTCTGGTGCTGCTAAAAAAACTTATGTTTGCAATATCTCCATTGGAGATACTATAATCTTTACTGGCTCAACTAATAACAATGAACTAGTTGAAGTCGGTGGAACTCTAGACACACCAATGTCTGGACAAATCTCAATTGTTATTAGCGACATTACTGCCGCTATTAACCTACACGGACTTTATGTCCAAGTAGACTAATATATTTAGCTAAGACGAAGACACGTCGATGTTCGCCCTTTAGCGAGTTAGGGACGGTGAAAGCCTAACAATAGAACAAAGATATCACTTCCGAGCATGCCTTAATTAGTTAAGAGGCCGGTCTAACCCGTTACATTAGAGAAATGAAGCGCTACTTATGAAGTAAGGTGGTACCGCGCAATAAAATGCGTCCTTACACTAGCGTTTTTTATTTATATAGGAGACAAACTATGGAACTAAAGAAAACACTATTAATGCCAAGAACTAACTTCGAAATGAGAGGTAATCTTACAAATAAAGAACCTGTCATGCTCGCTAAATGGCAAGAAGAAAACCTCTATGAACTTATGCTTAAGAATAGAGAAGGATGTAAGGAATATTCATTCCATGATGGCCCACCATACGCTAATGGTGATATCCACTGTGGACATATGCTCAATAGAATCCTTAAGGACTTTGTCGTGAGATTTAAAACTATGCAAGGATATAAAGTTCCTTTCATTTTTGGTTTTGATACTCATGGTTTACCAATTGAAAATAAGGTTATTAAACAAGGTGTTAATAGAAAAACTACTCCTACTGATGTCTTTAGACAAAAATGTAGAGAATACGCTTTAGGCCAAGTTGCTCATCAAAAAGAACAAATTCGTAGATTAGGAGTTATGGGTGATTTTGATCATCAATATATGACTCTTACTAGAGAATTTGAATCTCAACAAATTGAAGTCTTCGCTAAGATGGCTCTTAGAGGACTTATTTATAAAGGACTTAAACCAGTTTATTGGTCTTGGAGTAGTGAATCTGCTTTAGCAGAAGCCGAAATCGAATATAAAGATGTTGATTCAATGTCAATCTATGTAGCATTCAATGTAACTGATGGAAAAGGACTACTCACTAAAGAAGATAAGGTTGTCATTTGGACCACAACTCCATGGACAATTCCTGCTGACTTAGCAGTTTGTTTAAATCCTAGATTCACATATGGTTTATATGATACTGATAAAGGACACTTATTATTCTTAGAAGAATTTAAAGATAGATTAGTGGAAGAACTCGGCCTATCTAAATGTGAATTAATTAAGACATTTGTAGGTAAAGAACTTGAATACGTCAAAGTTAAACACCCACTTTATGATAGAGAATCAGTTTTAATTCTTGGTGACCACGTCACTAATGAAAGTGGTACTGGATGCGTTCATACCGCTCCTGGACATGGTGTGGATGACTATAACGTATGCTGTAAATACGATATCAAACCTTATTGCCCAGTTGATGATAAAGGTTATTTAGATGACACAACTGGTGATCAATTAAAAGGTTTATTCTATGAAGAAGCCAATGATGTAGTCTTAAAACTACTTGAAGAAAACGGTTCATTACTTAAGGCTCAAAAGATTAACCACTCATACCCACATGACTGGAGAACTGGTAAGCCTTTAATCTTCAGAGCGACACCTCAATGGTTCTGCTCCATCGGTAAGATTAAAGATGAATTATTAGACGCTGTTAACAAAGTTAATTGGGTCCCTGCATGGGGTAAAGATAGAATGACCAACATGATTAAGGATAGAACTGACTGGTGTATCTCCCGTCAAAGAATCTGGGGTGTCCCAATTCCTATCATTTATTGTGAAGATGGTACCGCTATTATTGAAAAAGAAGTCTTTGATAACATCGCTAGAATCTTCTTAGAAGAAGGCAGTGATGTTTGGTT
>CACYJD010000024.1 GCA_902774655.1 uncultured Erysipelotrichaceae bacterium
ATATAATCAAGCGTATGGAAAATAAAGGCAGATTTGTAACTAGTCTAAAATTATTCTTAACATTCCTTAAACTAGGTACATTTTCTGTTGGAGGTGGCCCTGCAATAATTGCATTGCTAAGAGATGAACTAGTCATTAAACAAAAGATGATTAATGACGAAGAGCTCATTGAAATGATTTCTATCTCTGAAAGCACTCCTGGACCACTTGCAGTTAACCTTGCAACATACCTTGGATTTAAAAAGAGTGGACTTCTTGGTGCTTTATTTGCAACTTTAGGGGTTATATTCACTCCTTTTTGGTTAATGTTTATCGTAAGTTTATTTTTAAGAAACTTACTAGAATACAAAGCTATCCAATACGCATTTATGGGCATTAACTGTGCGGTTATTTACTTAATTATTAAAGTAGCGTTTTCATTATTTAAAAAGGTTAAAGTTGATTGGATTAGCATCCTCTTATTCTTATTAGTTTTATTAGCGCAGATACTGTTCCATATCTTTAATATTTCATTCTTATCTATCTTCTACATTTTAGGTGGAATCGTAATTGGAGTGATTATATATGGGTTTTTTAATATTAGGAGGTCAACTAAATGAGCTTCCTAATATTGTTTTATGAGTTCTTTATAATTGGCTTATTCACCTTTGGAGGTGGATACGCGATGATACCTCTTGTTCAAGATGTTGTAATTAAACATTCTTGGTTAACTGAGAGCGAATTCTTGAACATGATTGGTATCAGCGAATCCACTCCTGGACCTATTGCAATCAACATGGCTACTTATGTAGGTAGTATTGTTGGAAAAGCTGAGTTAGGTGACCCTGGCACTATTTTAGGTAGCGTTATTGCTACTTTTGGAGTGGTACTTCCTAGTTTCTTAGTGATGTTACTAATTGCACTACTTCTTAAAAAATTTATGAAAAATAAGTTTGTCCAAGGTGCTCTAAAAGGAATTGCTCCTGTAGCAGTTGCTTTAATAGCTTCTAGTGGCCTTATTTTGTTAAGTGATATTTTGTTCCCATTATCCATTTCAGGCGAGAATATATCCTTTAATTTCAATTTTGAGTATGTATTCTGCTTCTTTATTGTAGTGCTTAATATCTTGCTTTGTAGGAAGGTATTTAATAAGAAACTTAATCCAATATTTGTAATCTTAATTAGCGCGGTTATTGGCATATCGCTTGGATATATTTTTAACTTCGCGATTTAATTTATACTTTATTTTAATAAAGAGAGTATAATCATTGTCGAAGAAGGCAAAAAATATATGAAACATCTTTTATTTGTAATCTTAGAAGAGAACGAAACAACAGCGGAACTACTTAGAGAATTATCTAACGAAGGTTATAACGGAACTGTTATTTCATCTACTTCATTAAAACATGTACTCCGTGATCAAAATGAAGATACACCATTTTTCATTAATTTAAGTATGATTCACTCTAACAACTTTGTTGAAAACACAATTATTAACTTAGTTTTAGATGAAGAAGATTTAGAAATCGTTAAAGGCGTTATCCGTAAATATAGTGAAGGATTCACCAAAATCAAAGGTGGAATGTACTCCACTGTTTTAGAAAGCTACGAAGGAAGCTTCTAATTAGTTAAAATGAATCAAATACTTTGTATCGCTTTAGCGCTTTTAGTTGGACTTTTGTCCACTAGATTAATGAAATTAGTTAAGTTACCTAATGTAACTGGTTTTTTGCTCTCTGGAATTTTATTTGGACCATATGTTTTGGGCCCTATTATTGGTGGATGGACACCTGCTGGTACAGGAAATATGTTGGGTATATATCCGATATAGCCTTAGGTTTTATTGCGTTCTCTATTGGATGTTCGTTTAAGTTATCATCTCTTAAAGCTATTGGTAAAAGAGTGTTAATTATCACTATTTTTGAAGCACTTGGCGGTTCTTTGATTGCCTTTGGAGGCTTAGCAATTGCCTCTATTTGGTTAGGAGATCAACTACCTATGAGTGTAGTTATATCATTAGCTGCGATTGCTAGTGCAACAGCCCCTGCTGCAACACTTTTAGTTATTAGACAATATAAGGCAGACGGCCCAGTTGTTAGAACACTTATCCCAGTAGTTGCTTTCGATGATGCCGTTGCATTAATACTTTTTGCAGTCTTATTTAACGTATCAAAATCTATATCTGTTGCTGGAGAATCAATCAATATAATGGAGATCCTAGTGGTTCCACTACTTCAAATCATACTTTCATTAGCACTTGGTGCTGCTATTGGTTTTGTAATTTCGATGGCGTGCCACCTATTTAAATCTAGAGCTAATAGAATGGTTTTAATTATTGCTTCTGTACTTGGAGTTACCGGCTTAACTATGTTAGCTAGTGCTAATGAATGGAAGATGTTTGGTGTAGACTTTAACTTCTCTAATCTACTTACAATGATGATGGTTGGCGCTATGTTTATTAACTTTAGAGCAGACGCTACTAGAACCACCGAACAACTTGATAGATTTACTCAACCTATATATATGCTTTTCTTTATTATTAGTGGAGCAAATTTAGATATTACAATCTTTGGTTCATCTACAGGTTTGGTAATGTTAGGTATTGCTTTAATCTATGTTGTATTTAGAGCAGCTGGTAAATGGCTTGGAGCGTTCACTTCTGCAAAAATCACTAAAAGTGAGCCTACTGTGCAAAAGTATTTAGGCTTTACATTATTCCCTCAAGCAGGTGTTGCAATTGGTTTAGCCACTACTGCTGCTAAAACTTTTGGGGAACTTGGAAGCGTAATTCTTGCGATCATCTTAAGTGCCACAATAGTTTATGAATTAACAGGACCAGTTATTACAAAGATTGCTCTTCAAAAAGCTGGAGAAATACCTAATACAAAAATCTCAAAGAGTTGAGTATATGTTCTTAATTCAATAAAAATGGGCTGTTAATTCAGCCCTTTAACTTGCTCATATAAATCATTAACGCTTTCGCAACTATAATCAGTTAACGATAATAGTTCATCGGTATAGAAATCATATCCATATTTACAAAGCATTGATTCAATACCAGCGTTATGAGCGAATTCTACATCTATTCTAGAATCCCCTACGTATAAGCATTTTGATTTATCTAAATTGTATTCTTCTACGATTTCATTAAGAAGCCTTGGATCAGGTTTCACTGGATAACCTGGCTTTTGTCCACTGACAGCTTCGAATATGCCGTCTCCATAGGTTTCTTTAATGATTATTTGTAATAAATGGTCTGGTTTATTAGACGCCACGAAGAGTCTTATACCTTCTTCTTTTAAAGACCTTAAAACCTCAGGAAGTCCATCAAATGGTTTAGTTTTACGCCCTTGATATGCTTTGTAATAATATAAAAACCTATCGTTAAATCTATCAAATTCTTCATTAGTGCCGTTAACTGGTGCAAATGCTCGAGTTGCTAAAATTAACGCACCACTTCCGATAAGTTTACGACCATTATCAAGATTATATCTAATAGAGTATCCACAATCTTTTAATGCATCATTAACGGCGTCAATAATGTCATCTAAACTCACTAACAGAGTGCCATCTAAATCAAATATTAAAGTATCGTATTTCATAATAAATGTTCTTCTAAGAAATGGGCTAATCCATCTTCATTATTGCTTAGAGCAATATGCTTTGCGTGTTCAAGGACTACAGGTTGACTATTAGCCATTGCTACACCAATATGTGCTTTTTCAATCATTTCTTGATCTCCAAAGTCATCGCCAAAAGTCATAATAGTAGATGTATCTTCGCCTAAGTATTCAAGCAATTTAAGGATTCCACTCCACTTGGTAGCGCCTTTTACGGATAATCTATGCCATCCTCTATTTAGATAGTTTTGATGTTCTAGATTAAAATCATCAGCAAGTTTTTCAATTCGCTCAAAATCCATAGTGTATGCAAGTATCTTAAGTGAATCGATATTAAACCCTTTAGAGAAGTCATAATATATAGCGTTTTGCTTCTTATACTCTTTATCGCTAGCGTAGAAATGTTCAGCGGTTTGAATTGATATTTTTGGGCAAAATTCCAATAGGTTCTCCACTATTTTTTGAATTTCGTTGCCAGGAATTGCCTTAAAATAAATCTTTTTGTGATTCTTATCGATAATGTCACATCCACCACTATAAATGCCGTAATCAGCATCTACTAATTGGAAGAGTTCTTCGCTATTCTGCATGCTTCTAGATGTATTAAAAACTATCTTGTATCCTTTTTCTTTAACTCGTTTTAATGTTTCAAGAGTGTATTCAGAGATACTTTTATCTTTTCTAAGTAATGTATCGTCAAGATCCATTACGATATATTTGATAGATTTATAAAGTTCATCCATATAGATTAATATATTAATTTATATATATAAATTCAACCGCAAAAGTAAAAAGGATCGAATTGCTTCGATCCTAATTACTTATTATTTAATTAATTAAAGTCTTTCTTTTAATGTGTCAGCAGCTTTGAAACCAACAACTTTCTTTGCTGGAACAGAGACAACTTCACCTGTTCTTGGGTTTTTAGCGGTTCTTGCTTTTCTTGCGTTAACTTTGAATGAACCAAATCCGTTAAGACGGACACCACCTTTAACGATTTCATCGCTAAGGACTTCAACTAATGCTTCATAAACTTTTTCAGTTTCTCTTGCTTCAACGCCTGCTTTTTCAGCGACGACAGCAACTAATTCTTTTTTTGTCATTTTATACAACTTTCCTTTCAACGGTATGAACTAATCATATAAAAAAATTAAGAGAATGAAAAGATATAATTTGATTTTTTCTTTGATTGTGACTAGATTTTCATAAAAAAAGCATGCATCTATTTTAAACAAGAAGCATGCTCTAATTTATTTAATTAGTTACTTTCTTTAAAGAAGATATCATCTTGATGTAAACCTTTTTTATTTAAAAGAATTACACCTATTAAGAAACAACCTTGGTAGATAACATTTGTGGAAATTGCTATCCAGGCATATTCATAAAATCTCTTAGTGCTTAAGTATCCCATTCCCACCATTGCAACTACTGCAACTGAGAAAAGAATAATAACAGGAACTGATTTCATACGTGCAGCCATATAGATGAGTACACCTAAGCTACCTGCCGCTCCTAAAATCATCATAACGATAAATGGCATTGAACTATCAAATACTGTTGCGGTATAGGCAAATAAGCCTAAGAATGGTAGCACTGCTACACTTCTAACTTTGGTGTAGTTTTTATTAAACTTAGTGAACATACCAATTAAACCAACAAATAAGAGGAAGAATCCTATCGATTGAGTGGTTGTAAATTGATTTGATAACAACGTGTAATCAATCTCTGCAATACCAATTAAGATTTTATGCAAAGCTTTTAAAAAGCCTGCAACAAATACCATAATTGATCCACTTGCGAGTAAAACATAGCAGCCTTTAACCATTTTGTTATAAAGTGCTCTTAAGAGGATGATTGAACCAATTAAGAATAACGCTACTGGAACAATGTCATATAATCCTTGAAAAACCATCCCTACTCTAGGGGCTTCTTCAAGAGGTGTTTCGTTAATAAAAGTAGTAAACATAATTATTTAATCCAATTCCATTTCTTCATTGATTTGATCGGAATCAATCTAGAAATAAGTGGTGTTTTTGCAATATATGCTTGATATTCAGGATCTTCACCATAGTTTTTATCTTGTCTACCTTCAAGACGTTTAGCACCGCTTAGCATAACGTAGACAATTAATATATAGCCTAAGATTGCGATAACCCATTGATACCATGTAACTAAGGCATTGATTGAGCTAACTAAGACGCCTGTCCAGAATAAGATTTCACCTAGATAGTTAGGACATCTAACATATTTATAGACACCTTTATCACAGAATCTATGTGGATTTGATTTCTTGGCAGCGCTCTTAGTTAAATCACTAATGGTTTCTAAAAGTAAGCCAATAACCATAACGGAAGCACCAACGATTTCAAAAATCATTGAAGTTTGATCACCATAGATACCATTTGCCACTCTAAAGAAAACTGGGCTTGTTTGCATAATGTAAAGGATGGTAACCATGATCCAAATTGTTGCTTTAACGAAGATTGGCATCTTCTTTTCGGTGGATCCTGCTACATTCTCTGCTACCTTACGGTATGAAGCAGATTTAGCTTCTCTAAAGATTAAGAATCCACTTAATCTACAACCATATAAAACAAGAATTGATGCGAGTATATATGTGAAAATATCGCCAGTTGGAAGGAAATATCCAGTTGCACTTAAGACAATAATACCAGCGCCAATTAAGACAACTGATAGTCCATAACCAACACTTAAAAAGTAAACAAATTTCTTAAAACCAATGATACAGCCTAAGGCGCTAAGACCTGTAAGAATACCAAGGGCAGCCCATGCTAATGGAGTCATTTCATTTACCTCCTATTTTTTATAGCAAGATTCGATATATTCCTTAAATGAAGATTCACCATAAACTGTGTCTCCGACAAGTTCATGAGTCATAGTCCATTTACCAAATCTTACAAGAGATTGAATATTTCCAGGTGCTTTTCTTTGCTTAAAAGCAATTAAATCAAATAAGAAAGCTGGAGCTCTTTTGATTTCAACTTCTTTGCCTGCTGCTTTAGCAAACATTTCAGCAATTTCTTTATAAGTGTATGTTTCTTTACCACCTAAGTTATATTGTTTGTTTTCGTCTAACATATGTTTGACGATGAAGTCGCCTAAATCAGGGGTGTGAATAACGTTACAGTGATAATCTTTCTTACCAAGTAATGTAACTTTTCCTTTTTCCACCATTGGCATAAATACCTTAGCGATATCATAGAAATAGCCACTTGGTCTAAAGATAACATAAGTTAAACCTGAATCTTTAAGAGCTAATTCAAATTTATGTTTAGCGTCAAGCATTCCAACTTTTGGATCACTATCTGCTTTAATAACGCTTGTGTAGCAGAAATGTTTAACTCCTGCTGCTTTAGCTTCTTCAAGAATGTTAACGTTACCTTGTAAGTCAACATCATAGTTAGTTAAGGTTTCACTCTTTCTAACTAAACCAACTGTAGTAATGACTACATCTGCGCCATCACAGAGTCCTTTTAAGGATTCTGTATTAGTGACATCGATAACTCTAGAAGTATATTTACCTTTATAACCTTCTACTTCTTTATCAAATAAGTCTGCTGCAACGACTTTATGTCCTGCATCAATTAAATGTTTTAAGATTTCGGTGCCTAAATTACCAAAAGCACCACAAAGTACGACTTTCATTATTATTTTTTACCTTTCTTTTCCGCTTTTTCTTTTGAGCGTTTATCGTTAATAATCTTCATTTCGACTTCTGTAATTAATTTACAGTTATTTTGTTCTGCCCATTCAACACAACCTTTAAGAACTAAAGGAAGGAAGATTCTTGGAACTTTAACGAGCATTGCTAAAGCATCATCTGTAAATTTAACATCTGTTTGTAGTCTTTCTGCTGCGTAGCGGACACTACTAACGTTTGTTTCTCTCATTGGTAATAGTTGTGGATATGGACGTTTAAATTTAGAACACCAGAAGTTCTTACTATCTCTATATCCATAATCAACAGGTACTCTAGGGAATCCACTGGCGGTAACTCCATCAACGATGGTGTTATAGTACTTTTCTTTCATTAAGATCTTGTCAATCTTAAGAATGAAGTGAGCACCAAATTTAGAAGTAATACCGTTAAAGTTATGGTATGGTTCAGGATATCCATCAAGTAATCCTGCTTTATCATCTTGAGCGTTATCAAGTTCTTTGACCCATGTACATTCAATAACTTGGAAAGCATCTTTAAGAACTTTAGGGAATTTCTCACTTGGGTGTTCCCCTGCCATTTGGCCATCTTCGAGTTCAAAGATACAATCTTTCATCTTTTCTTCGGTGGTGTCACCTGGCCAACCCATTCTGACTGCTTCTTTGAAGTATTTCTTGTCATCTGGGAAGAAGTTAATTGCACATTTACCTCTTTTTAAGATGTTTTGCGCAGTGTTAGATGAGTTACGACATTCAAGTAACATTGCATAATAGCCTTTACCGGCGATGTAATAAGGGGCGATAAGTGAATAAGGTCCTAAACTAGTTTCACCGTTATCCGCCAAAGTAGAGATCATCACTACAGGCATTGGATAAAATAGTGATGTTTGATAAAAATTATCCTTTGGCTCTAAACATTTAAAACTACTCATTGTTATTTCCTCCTATGAGTATTAATTCCAAGGTTTTATATAAAGGTTCTTTACTGATTTCGTCATCTCTAAAGGTTCTAATAATTAATTCACTAGCGATTAATAGATTTGACTCATCATACTTAATCTCTTTTGTCACTAAATAATGTTTAATCAAATTTTTAATAGCGGTTCTAAACATTTTATGACCGTTATTAAAACTATGTTCTTTAGAACTATAGGTATTAAAAATGATGCGATGAGACTTAGAGAACTCATTCATCATTTTTATGATTTCTTTAAAGAGGGTTTCTAGTGAGTCAAAAGACTCTTCTTTTTCTAAAAAAGCACTATATACTCCATTCCATTCCTCTAAAATGATGGTTGCGACTAGTTGGAGCTTATTATCAAAATAGTGATAAATTGTGCCAACAGCGATGCCAGATTTTTTAGCGATATTACGCAAATTTAAATCAGCCTCTGGGTTGGCGTATAACTCATCTTTAGCGTTCTTTAATATGGTTTCTTTAACGTTAGCAATTAGTTTTGGCATCTTTTATGAACCTGTTCATATAATACAATATTAATAAATTAATATCAATTACCTAGCCAAAACTAATTTAAAAATTTCTGTATTCTTCCGGAAAATCTTCTATATATGCGTCGTAAGAATAGAAATATGATTCAGTGTTTCCATCTTGAAGAACTAATCTCATATCAGTTAGAGAATTATAACTAAATGTAACTTGGACTTCTCGATATCCAGCCATCTGATTACTTTGATATAGTCCTTCATCTTGTTTATATTCAAAATCAGCATAACTATAAGTTCTATTTAATCCAAATTGTTCATATAAAAGTGACCAATATTGAGTGATTTCAATTACCGTTCTTACCCAACCATAAGTATTTTTATTATAGAAATATTTATAAGCAACGTTATTCACTAGTTCATAGAACTCAAGAGTATCGAATTCAGAACCTACTTCTGTATAGTAATAACGGTATCTATTACCCTTCTTAGAAATAAATCGAGATCCTGAACCATCGATATAGTGGGATACTGTAATTTCCTTATCTAAAATGGATTTGGTATTGAGTTGTTCGTTCCACTTAGCTTCGTCTATTAAACGTGAGTTCATAGTGATTTCATCAAATCTAGTCGT
>CACYJD010000025.1 GCA_902774655.1 uncultured Erysipelotrichaceae bacterium
CTGGCTTTGCGGTCGATTCAAATATCTATAACGTCATTGGTGAATTAGACGATTCAGTGGAGAACGTGGCCGTTTTTGATGATAATAACGACTATGAAAGATTCCTTTTAGTGGAAGGCGCTTACTCACTTTATCATCAAGGATTAAGAGCTAATATTCCTGCTGATATTGAAGTTGTAGAAGGCAGACTTCCATCCGCACCAAACGAATATTTAGTTTCATCAAATAACTCTAACGAATTAGGCTACGTTGGAAACACTGCCGAAATTGTCGGCAAATATAAAGCTAAATCAACTGAACTTGGATATGCTTATGTCGACTTCTCAACAGTTGTTTATAGAAACTACGCCAATATTAATAACTTGGCTGGTAACTTCTTTGGTGATATCTCACAGCAATTTAAAAAGTCCGCTTTAATTTCCGTTTATACAAGCGATAGCGGTGCAACTAAAAAATTCTTTGAATCAATTGGATTAGACTTTGTCGTTAAGAGCACAAATGAAGCGTTAAATGACGCTAACGTTTATACTCTTCAAAGCGAATCTAAGATTACAATCCTTGTCGTTTGTAGTGTAATTATCGTTTTATTCTTCTTAGTTAGCTTATTAGCGACAAGAAGTAACATGATTAGACATATTTATATGATTAGTGTCTATCGTTCTTTAGGTGCTAGTAGAGCACAAATTTATAAGATGTTTATAGCGAAAGATTTAAGTAATTACTTATTAACAATGTTTGCTGCTATATTTATCTCTTACATTGCTGTGTGGATTGCACTAGCAGCACTCGGATTATTTAATGTTCCATTCTATATGTTTATATTTACTGCCTTAGGAAGTTATTTAATGAGCTTCTTAGGAACAATTATTCCACTCGCAAGTTTACTTAAAAAATCACCAGTTGAAATATCAACAAAGTTTGATATTTAAGATATAATAATTACATGGATCGCCCATTAGCAGATTTATTAAGACCCGAATCTCTTGATGATTTGGTCGGACAACATCATCTTTTAGATAAAGATAGTGTTTTTCGTAAAACGTTATCAAAAAAACATGTACCAAATATGATTTTTTATGGTCCTCCTGGTGTTGGGAAGACCACAGTAGCGAATATTATTGCTAAAGATGCTAATATGACGCTTCATAAATTAAATGGTACAAGTGCTTCGACTGATGATATTAAAAAAGTTATTCAAGACGCCCATAGTGTTTTTAGTACAAATGGAATTCTTCTATACCTAGATGAAATTCAATACTTAAATAAGAAGCAACAACAATCACTTTTAGAATTTGTTGAAAATGGTGAAATTACACTTATTGCTAGTACAACAGAGAACCCATATTTCTATATATATCCCGCTCTTTTGAGCAGATGTGTTGTTTTTGAGTTTAAATCTATCAATGCAGATGACATTGCTCTTGGCTTAAAAAGAGCAGCAAAAAAGATTGGTGTTACATTAGAGAAAGAATCAATTGAAAAACTCTCTCTTTCTTGTAATGGCGATATGAGAAAAGCGTTAAACAATTTAGAGTTTTTAGCCCAATCATTAAAGAAGAACGAAAAGGCAATTACCAAAGAAATGGTTGATAGCTTAGTTATTAAGGCAAATATGTCTTATGACAGGGGCGAAGACCATCATTACGATAATTTAAGTGCCTTTATGAAATCTCTTAGAGGTAGTGATCCTGATGCTGCTATCTTTTATTTAGCTAAACTATTAGAAGGCGGAGATATCATTGCAGCTTCTCGCAGATTGCTTTGCAGCGTAAATGAAGATGTTGGTCTTGCGTATCCGCAATTAATTCCAATTGTTAAAGCATGCGTAGATAGCGCTCTTCAATTAGGAATGCCTGAAGCTTATTTACCACTAAGCAACGCTGCAATTTTAATTGCAACTGCTCCTAAATCCAATTCCAGCTGTATGGCTTATTATAAGGCAAGCGAAGATATCAAAGCGGGTAAAGGCACAAGTGTTCCAAGACAGCTTCAAAACACCCATTACGATGGTAATGATGCAAAGGTTAAAGGACAAAACTATAAATACCCTCACGATTATCCAAATCATTGGGTAAAACAACAATATCTCCCAGACGATGTAAAGAATCAAAAGTATTTCGAATATGGTCCTAATAAGATAGAGCAATCTGCTAAAGAGTATTGGGACAAGATAAAAAAATAGGCGCACGCCTATTTTTTATTTGTCTCAAATACCGAACTATATAGTGGTTTTTTGTTTACTTAGTTCTCTTCTTGCAAGGAATATAGGAATAAACGTAAGCGTAGCTAATCCTGCGCCAACAATAAACAACCAATAGTTTGGAGCATAGCCTGCGACATCACCAGTTTCATACCTTAATGTTATTGGTGTTCCCAAGAATTTAATAATAAGATTACCAACAAATGTTCCTAAAAACATTGGAATGGCTACATAAAATATCATTCTAATACCTTCAAATTGGCTTCTCATATCTTCAGGAAATAAGTTTTTAACCCAAGTCATAAGAGCTTGATACAAACCCATATAACCTCCACCGACTAGGAATGTTCCAATAACAAGAAGAATGATTTGGCCTAAACCAGATACCCCGAATAAGCCACCAAAGAATAAAATTAATAAACCAAGTACGTTAGCACCAATCGCGATAAGTAAAATTGGAACAAACTTTTGTTTATTTAAATATTTTCCAGATAACGCTACTAATGGAATGCTTAATAACATACCAACGGCCATGATAGCACCTGCAATGGTTGTTTGTGCTCCACTCATTCCAAGACTGTCGCACAACCAATTAACTCCCTCGCAGTTATAAATAAAATAGTTAAGCATATGTGGGAAATATACATTAAAGGATATAAAGAATGCTGTAAAAATTAATAAAACAAATAAAAGTAATTTCGATTCTTTTAATAATTTAAAGTTAAATGGTTTCTTCAAATCTTGTGCAAAAGATTCGCTTCTTCTTGGCATTAAATTTGGAGATTCTTTCATCATAAAGAAAGATACGATTCCAACAATAATAACAACGATTCCAACAATTAAGAAAAGCATAAAATAGTCGAGAACCTGTCCATTAACTTCAAAAACTTTAAATGCGTCTACAATTGCACCGAATGCGACTGTACCAACGATTGTTGCAATAACAGGTTGGATAGAAAGAACTGTTCCTAATGTACCTCTATTGCTTGGTGTTGTTATATCAGTTGTCCATGCATTAAAACCACAGTCGTTTCCCATACTTCCAAAGAAAGACATAATACAGTCGAAAACAACGACCATAATGGACATTAGTAGAATTCCTTTAAAGAATTGGGTAACTCCAAATAAAATAGTTGTTGCACCCCACATCACATAGCCAATTAATATCAAGAATCTTCTTTTGCCAACTCGATCACTAATTGTACCCATCAAAAATGTAGAAACAGTACTAACTACAGCACTTAGTGCTACCATCCACGTAATTACATCTGGATTCGGTGCGATTTTTGCATATACGTATGTATTAAAGAAATTATTTTCAATAACCCAAGCAAGTTGACCAGCCATTCCAGCAACCCAAATAACAAGCCATGATTTCCATCCAAGTTTTTCTTTCATATTTAATTAATCTCCAAATAAAATTATCTCACTTTAGCGAGTGAACATGACAACTCTTAATGTATTTACAGTAAGATTTGTTAATATTGTCGAGTTTTCTTCAATTGTTCCGATATCGTAAATAATCCATTTTTTAACCTGGCCATAAATACCACTTCCTAGGAATTCAACTGAAATCTTAGCGCTAGTTGTATTTTTAAATAGGTTAATGACGCTATCTTTTAGTTTATTGACTCTTTTATCCAAATAACCAACGAGTGTAGGCTCAGTCAAAACTAATCTATATAAATCAATATTATCTTTAACTATTTCGAACATCTTAATAAAGAGGTTATAAATCTTTTTTCTAGACATTCTAGGAGATATTTGATCAAGAAAATTTTTTTCTCCCTCAATTCCATTAAAAGACTCTTCAATCATTTTTGAAATAATTTCTTCTTTCGAGTCGTAATGTAAGTAGATTGTATTTCTATTTACCATTGCCCGGTCTGCAATATCGACCATTCTCACTTTTTTGAAACCTTTAATTTCAATAAGCTCGAGTAGAGCGGTTTCAATTGATTTTTTAGTTTTTCTTACACGTAAATCTTCCATAAAGTGCCTTTTTCCACTAACATTTTAGCAAATATGTCGCATAATAGGCAAATGCTAAAATTTGTCTATTGTGTTTATTTCATGAATATTTTATATTCGACTTAGTCTTAAGGAGGACACTTATGAATAAATTTGCAATTATCACTGACTCAACCAGTGACCTCACTCCTGAAATTCGTAAAGCTAGAGATATTGACTACGCTAGAATGATGGTTTCCTGGACAGACGTCAAGGATAAAAAAGATCATGAAATTTTCGCATCATTAGACTGGGAAGTTTATTCTCAACACGAATATTTCAATTTATTAAGAGATGGTAATAGATTAATTACCTCCCAAGTTACAGAACAAGAATTTGATCGTGTATTTGGTATTTATCTTGAAAAAGGAATGGATGTTTTATACATTTCTTGTTCAAGCGCGTTAAGTGCTTCTGTTCATTTAGCCGAACGCTTAGCAAAAGAAAAATACAGCAAGAAATATCCAAATCAAAGAGTTGTGTGTGTTGACTCACTTATCGCTTGCTTTGGTGAAGGTTTAGTTGCTTTAGCAGCAGCAGACTTAAGAGATCAAGGTAAGACCATCGATGAAACAGCCGCTTGGTTAAACGAACACAAACTCGAATACAACCAAATCGCTACTGTCGAAACACTCGATTATTTAAAACGTGCAGGTAGAGTAAAAGCTTCAAAAGCTTTCTTTGGTAACATCTTTGGTGTTAAACCAATGTTAATCTCTGATGCTGTCGGTAATAACTTTGCTTTTGAAAAACAAAAAGGTAGAAGAAACGCTTTAATCAGAATTGCTACATTTGTTAAAGAAAATGTTATTAATCCAGAAGAACAAGTTTGCTATGTCTCCCAAGCTGATGCTTCACAAGAAGACGTTAAACTTTTAGTCGACAAGATTAAAGAACTCGTCCCTCAATTTAAAGCCATTGAAATCATTCCTTTTGGACCAATCATTGGTGCTACCACAGGTCCTGGAACTATGGGCGCTTTCTTTAGAGGTAAAAAGGTCACTGTCGTTGGTGACAATTAATTAAGATTATGATTCTTAAAAAATTAACTGGACAACAATTTAAAGAATTAACAACTTACGGTGCTCGTAACTTAAGAGCAAACTTTGAAGAAGTTGATAATTTAAATGTTTTCCCAGTTCCAGATGGAGACACAGGTACAAATATGTGCCGCACCATTGAAAATGGTGTTAATACAATTGCTAACAATTCATCTGAAGTTATCGGAGATGTTGGTAAAGAACTCTCTAGTGGAATGCTTTTAGGTGCTAGAGGTAATAGTGGAGTTATTCTTTCACAAATTTACCGTGGTATCTGTAAAGGACTCAAAGGTAAAGAAGAAGTCAGCGCCAAAGAACTAGCTAGTGCTTATGAATTAGGTGTTAAGCAAGCTTATGGTGCTGTTGTTACACCTGTTGAAGGTACAATTCTTACTGTCTTTAGAGAGGCTACTGAGGCTGCTGTTAAAGCAATCAATGATGATTCAACAATCAATGATTTCTATGAAGCACACCTCAAACAAGCAATTAAATCACTTGCTCAAACTAAGGAATTATTACCAGTTTTAAAAGAAGCTGATGTAATTGACTCCGGTGGTGCAGGTTACGTTTATATCGTTAAGGGTATTTGTAAATTCCTTAACGGTGAAAAGATCGAAGCCTCTTCAATTGAAAGTGAAGTAGCTTCAAGCGAAGGAAGCGCTCCTATCGCAATCGATTTCTCTGCTTTCGGACCAGATGATGTAATCACATTTGGTTATTGCACAGAATTCATCTTAAGACTTCAAAATTCTAAGGTTGATATTGAACATTTTGATATCAAAACAATCATCGACATCTTAGAAGGAGACATCATCAAAGGTGACTCAATCGTTGCATTACAAGATGAATCTATCGTTAAAGTTCACGTCCATACCAAAGATCCAGGAAAAGTCCTTGATATGATGAGACAATTTGGTGAATTCTTAACAATCAAAGTTGAAAATATGTCTCTTCAACATAACGAATCCATCTCAGATGAAGATTTGGCTAAGAAGAGAAATAGACAACACGTTAAATACGCTGTTGTAGCAGTTGCTCAAGGTAATGGCATCAAAGAACAATTTGAAGCATTCGGTGTTGACTATGTCATCGGCGGTGGTCAAACAATGAACCCATCCACTGAAGACTTCATCCATGCCTTCAAAGAATTAGATGCTGATAACATTATTGTTTTCCCAAATAATAAGAATATTGTTATGGCCGCTAAACAAGCTGCTAAGCTCTATAAAGGTGCTCATATTGAAGTAATTATGTCCACTTCAATTCCACAATGTTATAGTGCTTTAACAATGTTAGACTTCACAAGCGATGACTTAACATTAATTCTTGGTAACTTCAACGAAGCTATTAGAAATGTTGATACCGGTGAGATTACTAAATCAATTAGAAACACCAAAGTTCATGGTGTTATCATTATGAAAGGTGATTACATTGGTATCTTAAATGGCAAAATCGTTACTGCTAATAAGAATAGAAACATTGTTTTAACTAATTTATTGAAGAAGATCAAAAACATTAAAGACAAACAAGTCGTCACTCTTATTTACGGCAAAGATATTAAAGAAACCGATAAGCCAAAAACAGTCGAAACACTTAACAAAAAGTTCCCACAACTCGAAGTTGGTGCAATCGATGGTGGTCAATCAGTTTATGATTTATTAATCGCTGTTGAATAATAACTTGTGATAAACAATCAAGCTGCATCTCGGTGCAGCTTTTTTATGCGTTTTAAAGCCTTAAAGCGCATATACTCGCCTATTTGGGACAAAAGTCTCAAATAGTTAATAACTTTGTTATTTCTAAATAGCCGAGTATTGTTTATGATTAATATATGAAATCAATCGCTGTAGTTGGCTCAATTAATATTGATACAACAGTATACATGGATAAGTTTCCAAAGAAGGGTGAGACACGAATTGGAGACTTTTCTAGCACGTCGCTAGGTGGCAAAGGTTGCAATCAAGCAATCGCTATTTCAAATGCTAAGGGAAATGTTTGTTTCTATGGATCTGTTGGGGATGATGATAAAGCAAATATTGCTAAAAATTATATAAATTCTTTTGGTTTAAATGCTGAGTTGCATGTTTGCGGTAAGGCAGAAACAGGAAGTGCAACAATCTTAGTGGAATCTACTGGCGAAAATAGAATCGTTGTTCTTAAGGGCGCAAATGAATTTGTTAACAAAGATACATTGCCTAATAGCGTATTTAATAAAGATATAATAGTTTTGCAAAATGAAATTCCTAGTGAAACCATTTCATTACTAACCAATGCCTATAAAGATCGAATTGTTGTATTTAATCCTGCTCCAACAAAGGA
>CACYJD010000026.1 GCA_902774655.1 uncultured Erysipelotrichaceae bacterium
ACACACGAAGAAGCTCTAATTAGAGAATGCGCTGAAGAGTGTGGTTTTATCGTTAAAGTAGAGCGATATATTGCTTCAGTTCATGACTACTATAATTTAATTAAACGTGAGAACCACAATTATTTTTATTTATGTCGAGTTGTAGGTACTTGTGAAAAACACCAAGAGCCTGATGAGATTAAAAGAGTTAAAGGAATTGATTTCTATCCAATTGACACTGCTATCGAAATGTATAAGAACATGCAAGATGAGCTTGTTGGGAAGATTGTTAAGCAAAGAGAACTACCAATTTTACAAAAAGTCCGCGATATGATAAAGTGAGATTATATCGAGGTATTTTTATGAAAAAATTGTATTTACTCCCCCTATTTTCTATTGTTTTAGCAGGTTGTGGTGGACCAAAAGAACAAAAAGTAAATTATGATGAGTTCCACGCTAAAGCAACTGAAGCTGCAAAATCTCCTTATGTGTATGCTGATGTTAAAGCGTGGATTGGAACCTTAGAGTACGAAAGATTTAATCCTACTAGCACTGCTAGATTTGGTCAGCATTCCTCAGGATCCTGGATTTATTTAAGTGGAAGTAATCAACTCACTGAATGGGGAATAGGTAATCTTAATTTCAATAGAGCACATTTAGCGGAAAACGCTGAAGGTGCTGAATATTACTTCTTAGAAGCAGGATATAAATTCGTTAAAAGCGAAGGCAGCTATGTTGCTACCTTTGAAGAAAATGGATTACTCACATCTTTAATTGAAAATGGTAGCTATTACCAAGTTACATACTCTCAATTAATTTAAATTAAGATTACATCGAGGTATTTTTATGAAAAAATTGTATTTACTCCCCTTATTTTCTTTACTTTTAGCTGGTTGTGGTGATGGATCAGTTTCCTTTAAAGTATTCCATAAAAAAGCTGAAGAAGTACCACAGCATTCGTTTAATACTGCTCATGCTAAATTATACGAAGACAAGAACAATCTAGATGCATTTAGGGAAGCAACTTTCAAATATGATCCATCTCAATCTCCATCATGGAATTATGATTCAGGTGATAGTTTTCTTGCTTCATATAGATATAACATTGCAAACGAAACCGCAGCTCGTCAAGTAGATGATGGTTTAAAATATTATGTTTCCGATGATGGTTTCAAAATCGTTTTTGAAGACAATGAAAAGACATTCAACGCTTATGGTTTGCTCACTTCAACTGTGTATGGCAATGCATTATTTGAATGTACCTACGAAACCGTTTGAAATAATAGTTACTAACGCAGTCAATAAAGGTGGGCTAGACCCACTTTTATATTGAATTCTAAGCATAATTAATACTGCTCATACTATAAAATAGTTGATTAAATCGATTATTTTTTATTATTTTATAGACTTTTATATATATTCGTACATTTTGTTCGTTTTTGCTGTTTTAAATAATATTTAATTAAGATATAATATCTTAGAATATGGAATCAGTTAAAATCATTGAAATCAAAAAGAGTGTCTTCTCCGCTAACGAGATGGACGCTAATGAACTAAGAAAAGAACTCAAGGAGAAGGGAGTCTTTTTACTTAACCTTATGTCTTCTCCAGGAGCAGGTAAAACTACCACTCTTATCAAATTAATTAACGAACTTAAAAAAGATCTTAAGATCAAAGTCATGGAAGCCGATATCGATAGTGATGTTGACGCTATTAAGATTAAAGATGCTACTGGGGTAGAATCAATTCAACTCCACACAGGTGGTATGTGTCATCTTGATGCTGAAATGACTAAACAAGGTATTGATGGCTTAAAAGACTTTGATGTCGACTTAGTCATCTTAGAAAATGTAGGAAACCTCGTATGCCCAGCCGAATTTGATACTGGAGCATGCATGAATATGACCATCCTTTCAGTCCCTGAAGGTGATGATAAACCACTTAAATACCCACTTATGTATCAAGTATGTAATTTAGTGGTTATTAACAAGATTGACACATTAAGTGTCTTTGATTTCGATATGGATAAAGTTAAAGAAAATATACATATGAGAAATCCAAATGCCGAAATCATTCCTATTTCCGCTAAAACAGGAGAAGGTATTGATAAATTAGCTAACTTTTTAAAGAGCGAAATTTCTAAATGGAGGAAGATGTAATGCCAGAAAGTTACAAGAAAAAACCTGAAGAAATCTCTGCAAGTAATCCTGAAATTGTCTCAAAATTTGAAGGAAACGAAGAAGATTTCGCCAAACACAAAGACTACGCTAAGCTTGGTAGAAGAATTACCGATAACGTAAAGACCAAACTTAGAGGAGTCAACTCTAAAGATCCAGAATACTGGGGCTTAAGAGAAGTCCTTACCGAAGATGAAGTTACAGTTGGTTTAACCATGAAACTTCGTAAATGGTATAAGTTTGAGGACATTTATAAAAATAATAAGAAAAACTTCAATCCAGTAAGATTACAAGAAATTCTTGATTTAATGTCCGTCCACGGTATTGTCGAATACGACTACGGTGATCACTATACCGATGATGGTCCAGAAAATAAGAATTGGACTGAAGAATATAAAGCACAAGAAAAACGTTATAGAATCTCATTCTTCGTTCCTGGTAGTGCTGAATTATTCAACTCTTCAGTTGATAGAATTGAAAAAGCACCTCCAGTTGCTAACTTCTTTGAAAGAATGACCTTCTTACCACTTGAAGATATCACCGCAATGGTTATGCCAGGTGGTATGGGTATCGGTATGCACGTCATCCCAGTTGAAAAAGCTATTTCAAACGAAGCAACTGCTGTTAAATTAGAAAAGATCTCATATTGGTTAAAGAAATATGAAGGTCACATCTCCGCTGGTATTTGTTCATGTAGAGCAAGTAGAGCCATGCTTGGAGAAGGATGCGCTGATGATGAAAAAGATTGGTGTATCCAATTAGGTGATATGGCTGACTACACCGTTGAGACCGGTCGCGCGCATTATATTACTAAAGAAAAGGCTTTAGAAATCTTAGAAAAAGCTGAAGAAAACGGTTATGTCCATCAATTAACAAACATTGATGGTGAAGATCACATCTTCGATATTTGTAACTGTAACCCAGAAATTTGTAACGCTCTTAGAACAGCACTTTTATACAACACTCCAAATATGGAAAGAAGTGCTTATACAGCAAAAGTTAAAACTGAAAACTGTGTCGCTTGCGGACGCTGCGTTGAAGTTTGTCCAGCAGGTGCAGTTAAATTAGGTCAAAAACTTTGCACATCAAAAGGACCTATCGAATATCCTAAACAACCATTACCTGATAGATTACATTGGGGTAAATATGCTTGGGATGAAAACTATAGAGATACCGCTAGAGTTAATACCTATCCAACAGGTACTGCTCCATGTAAGACAGCCTGTCCAGCTCACGTAGCTGTTCAAGGTTACTTAAAGATGGCATCTCAAGGTAGATACGAAGAAGCCCTTGCATTAATTAAACGTGAAAACCCATTCCCAGCTGTTTGTGGACGTATTTGTAACAAACGCTGCGAAGCAGCATGTACACGTGGAACAATCGACTCTCCAGTCTCAATCGACGCTGTTAAGAAATTCTTAGCAAACAGAGATTTAGATGCAAAGACAAGATATATTCCTAAGAAAGTCATTTCCAAAGTCGATGGTGAATTCGATCAAAAGATCGCTATCATCGGTGCAGGTCCAGCAGGTCTAAGCTGTGCTTACTATCTAGCAAGCATGGGTTATAGACCAACAGTATTCGAAAAGAATAAACTTCCTGGTGGTATGATGACTTATGGCATCCCATCTTATAAATTAGAAAAAGATGTCATCGCTGCTGAAATCGAAGTTATTAAAGAACTCGGCGCCGAAATTAAATGTGGTGTTGAAGTTGGTAAAGATGTCACAATCGCCGACCTCAAGAAACAAGGCTATAAAGCCTTCTATATCGCTATTGGTTGCCAAGGTGGTAGATTACCTGGTATCGAAAACGAAACAGCAAAAGGTACCGCTGTTGCTGTTGACTTCTTAAAAGAAGCCTTCGAAAACAACAAACAAAAGATTGACGGTGACTGTGTTGTCGTTGGTGGTGGTAACGTCGCTATCGACTGTGCAAGAACTGCTCATAGATTTGGTGCTAAGAAAGTATCAATGTATTGCTTAGAAACTAAAGCAACAATGCCTGCTACCAAAGAAGAGATCGAAGAAGCTGAAGAAGAAGGCATTGAAATCAATGGCGCATGGGGTCCAAAATCCATCGCAGTTGATGAAGCTGGTAACGTTAAAGAAATTACCTTCAAACGTTGCACACGCTTAACAGATCCTAAGACTGGTAAATTCGCTCCAGAATATAATGAAGAAGAAACAGTCACTGTTCCAGCTAAGAAGATCGTCTTCGCTATCGGTCAAGCAATTGACTGGGGTAACCTCCTTAAAGATACAAAAGTCACCTTCTGGCATGGCAATTACCCAATTGCTGATAAGTTCACTTATCAAACAGCTGATGAAGATATCTTCGTTGGTGGTGACGTCTTTACAGGTCCTAGATTCGTTATTGACGCAATCGCTCAAGGTCACGAAGCTGCTGAATCTCTCAACAGACACGTCCATTGGAACGCTTCAATGACTATCGGTAGAGATAGAAGACACTTCGTCGAACTTAATAAGAAAGACATCGTCCTTCCAGATTATGACCACGCTGGTAGACAAGAAGCTGGTATGGAAACTGGTAAAGAAGACTATAAGATGTCCTTCAAAGATCTACACAAGACCTTAACTGAAGAACAAGTTAAGATTGAAACAAAACGTTGCTTATCTTGTGGTGCTTCCATCGTTGATCCTAATAAATGTATCGGATGTGGCTTATGCACAACTCGTTGTGAATTCGACGCCATCCATCTCTATAGAGACCATCCACAAAATACCAATATGCGTAAAGCAGAAGATAAAGTCACAGGTTTACTTGGCTATGCCTTAAAACGTGGCATTAAGATTATGCTCCACAGTGGTAGTAAAGAAGCTCGCGAAATGAGAGCAAAACGTAAAGCCTTTAACAAAGAAAGAAAGGCTTGGAAGAATGAAAAACCACATACCGGTAACGCTCTTCCAGTCCCAGAAAGAAAATAATTAATGCACGAACTTGGTATTGTCTTCAATATTATTAAAGAAGTCGATTCCATTGCCGAGCAAAATAAAGTTAAAGAAGTAAAAGAAGTGACTCTTGAGATCGGTGAGGTCTCAGGAGTCATTCCTACTTATTTAACAGATTGCTGGAAATGGGCTTGTTTACATCGCTCAAAACTCATGAAGAACTGTGAGCTTAAAGTTATTGAGCTTAAAGCTAAATCCTTCTGTGAAGACTGCGAAACAGCTTATGACACAGTTAAGCATGGTCGTAAGTGCCCTAACTGTGGAAGTGCAAAGACTTATCTGATTACTGGTAAAGAAACTAATATTAAAGATATTAAAGTCGTTTACGAAGAAGAAGAAAACGTAAACGAAAAAAGTGAATCTAAAACTGATAAATAGTCTTTACAATAGGGATAGTTTTGAGTAAACTATTCCTCACGTGGCGAATATGGTGAAGAGGCCAAACACAACCGGCTGTGAACCGGTCATTCACGGGTTCGAATCCCGTTATTCGCCCCAATGTAGGTTAATAGGATTGATACAATTGTGTCGGTCCTTTTATTTTTATTCGGTAAGTTGTCTACTATTTGTGGACAACTGAATTTATATATGTTATCATATTATTATGCTAAAACACTCAATTAGATACTTTAACAATAAGCCAGTTCGTGCAGTTTGGGACAACGAAAACTCTATGTGGTGGTATTCCGCCGTAGATTTCATCGCTATTTTAGTTGAGCCTAATTCACCTAGAAGATATTGGAACAATGTCAAAGTGAGAAATCCTGAGTTGTCACCATTTTGTGGACAACTGAAATTATATGCGGACGATGGCAAAAAATATCTTTCTGATGTTATTAACGAAGAAGGGGTTAGGCTAGTTCTTACTATAATTCCTTCTAAATATAAAAAAGCAATTCAAGATTGGATAAAAGGTTTATTAGATCCAATAGATGAACAAAGCAAGAAAAAAGCTTATGGCTTTTATAAAACAGAATTGCTTGAAGAAGATGAAATTGGAAAGACAGTTGCTTTGCAAAAGATACACGCTTACTTATTTGAAGGATTATATCCATTTGCTGGTAAAATCAGAACCAAAACTATTTCCAAAGGCGGATTTACTTTTGCGAACGGAGACTTCTTACCACAAGTCTTAAAAGACATTGATAAAATGCCGGATAATACATTTGATGAAATAGTGGACAAGTATATCGAGATGAATATTGCTCATCCATTCATGGAGGGCAATGGAAGATCAACTAGAATTTGGTTAGATTTATTGCTCATAAATAGACTTTCAATGTGCGTTGATTGGTCAAAAATAGAAAAGAATGATTATATGGGCGCTATGAGAGCTAGTCCAGTTGATCCAAAGCCAATTCATAGGCTCCTCAGTGACGCTTTAACTGATAATATCAATGATAGAGAGTTGTTCCTTAAGGGAATTGACTGCTCATATTATTACGAGGAGGAAGAATAATATGGAGAAAAAGATTAATCCTATTTACCCAAATGCACAATGTAAAACTTTTTGTTACATAAAAAGCGTAATCACTAGACCAAACATTATTGCGGGTGATTATTCTTATTATGATGATAGCGAGGATGGACCAGAATCGTTTGAGAAACATGTTACCCATCACTATGACTTTATGGGTGACAAACTGATTATTGGTAAGTTTGTTGCTATAGCAAGAGGTGTTGAATTCGTCATGAATGGCGCTAATCATATGTTAGATTGTTTAACTACATATCCTTTTGAAGTTATTGACGAATTCAAAGGTCTATCTAGATCATTTGGAGATAGAGGAAACCGTGGAGATACAGTCATAGGTAATGATGTTTGGATTGGTCAACACGCCACAATATTGCCAGGAGTTCATATTGGTGATGGTGCAATTATCGGTGCGAACGCAGTAGTGGCAAAAGATGTTCCTCCTTATGCGGTTGTCGTAGGTAATCCCGCAGTTATCAAGAAATATAGATTTGATAAAGAAACAATCGATCTTCTTTTGGAACTCAAGTGGTGGGACAAAGATATTGAAGAAATTAAAAAACTCATCCCATTGCTCACTGGTGATTTACAACAAAACAAAAAAGAATTAAAAGCTTTGCTTAAAAAGTAATGTTTGGCTTTTTGAGAATCATTTTATATTGAAGATTATGTATTTGTAAGTTGGCATATATTTTTTTCTATAATATGTATCACAAATGTGTTACAATATTTTTGGAGATTAAAAATGAAAAGTGAAGTAGTACATGCAAGAGTGCAGTCAGATGTTAAAGTAGATTCAGAGAAAATCTTAAATGTTATTGGAATTACCATTAGTCAAGCAATTGATTTGTTCCTAAGACAAGTCGTGTTGAAGAAAGGATTGCCATTTAAGTTGGATAGTGAAGAAA
>CACYJD010000027.1 GCA_902774655.1 uncultured Erysipelotrichaceae bacterium
TGTTTAACAAAATTAGCAATGAAGATATACGTTTTAATTTGTATGATTCAAACCCAACTCAATTAATGATAATGCCTTCAATTTATCGATTAACTCTTATTTTTTCAAATTAACTTTCGTTTACTTTAATTTCAAAAATTAGTATTATTGTTTAGCAATAAAATAATTTTATGGCTAAATTTGATAAGAAACATGGAATCATACTATTTGCTGCTTTATCAGTATTTTTCTTTATTTCGATAACTATATTTGTCATTATTGCCAACGTATACGGAATGGTGGATGCTGAGGAATATAAGAATGCATTTGCGGGATTGCTTGTATTTAACATCATTTCTTTAATTCTTATAGTTTTAGCGGAAATTATTTCTTTAAGTTTTGATAAAACAGCATCTGTATCTACTGTGTATGCTGCTATTTTTATATTTTTAGCCTTATTCTTCTCTAGAGATACTATTTATTCCGCTACGTTTGTTGGAATTAACATTCCTGATACTTATCTCACTATATCTGAACTTCTATGCAATGCATCATCATTACTATTTGTATATTTTATTTTTGAGCTACTAATACACGATTTTAAACTTAAAAAATTTAATATAATTCACTATATTGCTATGCCATTGATGGTTGGCTTGACAGCCTTGTTCTCCTTACTTAATATTGGTTTAGGAGTCTTAATAGTATCAATTATCGAAGCGTTATATATTTTAATTTTTGTCTTTCTTTATTCCCGAGAATTAAGAACTCAAAATAATAAAAATAACCCACTTCCTGCTAATATTTCACTCATAATTGTTTCTTTTACAGGTATCGCTATGATTTTCCATGCATTAGCGTTCCATCTTGATATTGGCTTTGTAACGCTAGGTATACACCAAATATATTTCGCTATTATTTTCTTTGGCTTTATTACTATTTATGTTGATTTCTTAATTGATAAAACTAAGAACTCTTATGTTATGGAAGAAGAAATTAAAAATGTAAAAAAACCGCAAGAAGTGGCCTCAAATGGGAAAATCAAAGTTACATGTTTCCATACATTTGATTGCTTTATGAATGATAAACTCCTTAAGTTCCCATCTAAGAAGAGTAAAGAGTTCTTTGCATTACTAATTGTACTTCACGGTAAATCCTTAACAATGGACAAAGCTATTACATACTTATGGCCTGATAAAGATCTCGATTTAGCTAAAATTTCATATAGAGATGTCATCTGGAAACTCAGAAAATACTTAATTACGATGTAATCGATAAAAAAACTGAATATAACGATGAACCATTCATGCCTGAATATGACTGGTCTATCGACTTCGAAAATAATTTTTAATTCACTTTAGCACTTTTTTAGCACTGCCTTTTGTATAACCATATGCGAAAGGAACTTTTTAAAATGAAAAAAGTATTAAAAATTATCACAAACATTCTTGCCATACTTTTTGCCGTACCTGTCGCTTTATATTTTGTAATTGGTGATTCTCTTGATTCTTTCTGTAGTACTCGGAAAAGTCGCCAAACTTAGAGTTAATATTCCTCTAAGAATTATTGCTGCCGTTATAGCATTGGTTACTGCTATTCCAGAGATTGGCGTACAACTCTCTGTCTTTGGTGCAGATATTCTCATCGCATTATTTGTTATGATAGCCCACGCTGTTGAAAACAAGACACAAACCAATAAGATGGTTAAATTATTTGGTTCATTAGCAGACGCTGCATTAGTCCTCGCAGGACTTATTTGTCTTATTTTCTTTGTAGTTATCGGCAAAGATAAATATCAACCTGTAGTAATGATTGCCTACATTCTTGCAGGTGCATTAATGGCTGTACGTGGTGTTTTTGGATTACTTGCTGCTTTCAAGAAAGAAGAAGAACCAGCAGCTCCTGAAGCTCCAGCAGCTGAATAAACATTGTTAAAAAACGGATAAAATCTGTTTTCTCCCCCAAGAAAGGCTCACTTCGGTGGGCCTTTCCTTTTATTTCTTATTAAATTAATAGCAACTATCTAAAATTATTTATATACTTTTAACTAGTTAATTACAAAAAGGAGACTAGATAATGGCAAACATAAGAGTACAAGATGACTTATATGAATATGTTAATCATAGACCTACCACGGGTGGATTCGCTACTTTAGCGGATGATGTTGAAAAGTTACTCACCAAAGATATCAACGAAATGGTGGAATCTGGTAACTATCCAAATGATTATCTTAGAAGACTCGGTATTTTATATAAAAAGATATTAGACGTTAAAGAAAGAAAAAGACTTGGTATTAGACCAGAACTTAAACGTCTAAATAAACTTAATAAGATTAAAGATATCAACGCGCTTAATAGAAACTATAAGGATTTAATCCTCGATGATTATTCTTTACCTTTTTATTTATCAGTGGACGCTGATATGAAGGACACTAATGTCCATAAATTATATTTAAGTGCACCTTCAACCATTCTTCCTGATGTTACCTACTATAAAGAAGAAGCCATGGCTCAACAAAAAGAAATGATGTTAGGCTTATATTCCCAAATGGCGACATCTTTACTTAATGAAACTAAATTAAGCGAAGAAGAAGTTAAACAATACGTTGAAGACACTCTTAAATTTGACGCTATCATCGCTACACTTGTTAAGAGTAGTGAAGAAGAAAGCGAATACGCTAAACAATATAATCCTACTAAGACTAGAACAGTCGCTAGACTTGTTAAACCTCTTAAATTTAGAAAGATTGTAGAGAAATTAGTAGGGGAAGTCCCTGAAGTAATTATTGTTACTGATTCTCGTTTCTTAAAAGGATTCAATACCTTATTTAATGAAGATACCTTTGTTTTATATAAACACTGGGCATACGTTAAAGACTTAATTAGTAACGCTAAATACTTAAGTGAAAAACTTAGAGAGATGAGTGGTACTTATAGTAGAGCACTCTACGGTATTAAAGTAATGACTAGTGTTGAACGCTTTGCGTATAACACTGCTGGAGGCATGTATAGTGAACCATTAGGCCTCTATTATGGTGAGAAATACTTTGGTAAAGAAGCTAAAAAAGATGTCGAAGAACTAGTACATTTAGTTATTAATAAATATAAAGAAAGACTCGCTAACAGTGACATCCTTTCTAAAGAAACAAGTGAAAAAGCTATCTTAAAACTATCCACTATGAGAGTGAAAATGGGTTACCCAGATAAAGTTAAAGATAGATATGAACTTATGACATTTAATGAAGAAGATGGATTATTTGATATTCTTAACCACATCTCAAGAGTATTAAATGAAGATCACTTCACTAAACTCAATAAACCAGTTAATAGAGATGAATGGCATATGCCAGGTCATTTAGTAAATGCTTCCTATAATCCATTTAGTAATGACATCACCTTCCCAGCCGCTATTCTTCAAGCTCCATTCTATTCAATTAAACAATCTAGAAGTGAGAACTTAGGTGGCATTGGAGCAGTTATCGGTCATGAAATCTCTCACGCTTTCGATAATAATGGTGCTTTATTTGATGAACTTGGTAACCTCAATTCCTGGTGGACTAAAGAAGACTATAAGAAGTTCCAAAAGAAGACCAAAGATATGATCAAACAATTTGATGGTATCGAACTTCCATTCGGTGGCAAGGCTAATGGTAAACTTATTGTTAGTGAAAATATCGCTGATAATGGTGGTGTAGCGGTAACCTTAGGAATTATGAAAGACTTAAAAGAAAAGTCTTATGAAGAATATTTCCTTAACTGGGCACGTGTCTGGTGTATTAAAGCTAAACCAGAATATTCACAATTACTCTTAAGAGTGGATGTCCACGCTCCTGCAATCCTCAGAGCGAATATGCAACCTCGTAACTTCCCTGAATGGTATGAAACATTCAAGGTTACAAAGAAAGATAAGATGTATATCGCTCCTAACAAGAGAGTAGTTATCTGGTAATCAAACTTAATATGAAACAAAAGTTAGCGAGTAAAATTGCTAACTTTTTTTTTACCCTAATTATAGGGTTTTTCTTTTGTCCAAGTAAAATGTAATTATGTTTCTTGGATTAATGGCTAAGCCTAAGTACCACCGAGCAGGCATGCTTGCTGGTAGCGGAATAACAACGCCCACTTTTTAGGGACTTGATCTCGTATATAAAAATGTTGTTTCCGTCCTAGATAGAGTGAGTTCGTTTAATCTAAATGAGACTTGATCTCGCGTATCTTTTAAAAAACAGTTCTATCTACTAGTTAACGGAAAGCCAAGAAAAAGAAATGCCAGAAAGGAGTTATAAAAATGGAGAACCCTATAATAGCGTGTGATGTGAGCAAAGGTCGGTCTCACATTCAAGGGTTTATGGGACTTTCGAAGCCTTTTTGTAATCCGTTCGAAGTCCAACATTTAAGAAGTGATTTGAGACAGCTAAAGCAACTAGCAGAATCACTTAGAAAACAAACCGGAAGAAATCCCGTGTTCGTGTTTGAATATACAGGAATTTATCATGAATGTATCGCGAGATATGTTCAAGAAATTGGATTGAAAACTTATGCAATATCGCCTCTAGAATCAGCGAAAGTGAGAAAGAGTTCAATTCGAGTTACTAAAACGGATTCAAAAGATTGTCTTAATATTGCGACTGTTTATTACTCAAGAAATATCCGAGAGTTTATAAATGGAAACGACGACACTAAGGCGTTATCTAGAAGGAAGCGTGATTTGAAATGTGTTCTTATACGACAGAAATGTATATACCATAGGTATCTAGATTTAATATGGCCGTGTTTTGATGAAAAATTTGGGACAGATTCTCAAACATCAAGAAGAATCATTCTATCTTATTTACATCCTGACAAGCTTAAAAAATCGAATGTTAAAAGTATTGCGAATCATCTTCTACATTACTGTTATCTTGGTAATTCTAGAGCGTTAACTATAGCTCAAAAAGCTAAAGATTTTGCTTCAGATTGTGTTTCGGGAGTAAATGAAAAATCAGAGTATGTTAATGCGTTGTCCGAAGCTTTGGCTAACCTAATTAAAACCGAGGAAACAATTGAAAAAATTAACGAACAAATGGAATTCTTATCAAGGAAAAATCCATATTATCGTTTACTTAAAAGCATCCCTGGAGTTGGTAGAAATATTCTATTACAAATGATTGGCGAGCTTGGTGATTTCTCTAGATTTAAAACTGCCAAACAATTTGTTGCATATTGCGGTCTAGATCCATCTATTCTTCAATCAGGAAATAATGATGGAAAGCATTTCTCAATTACTCGTAAAGGAAGTCAGATTCTTAGATCGTCATTATATCTAGCAGTTAACCAAATGCTTACCCAGCATAAAGACAATCAAATAACCAGATTCTATCTACAAAAGAAAAGCAGCGGCCTATCTCACAAGGTAGCTGCAGTTGCGTCCTGTCGTAAACTTGCTTGTTGCGTGTTCGGCATGTTACATAACGGGACTTGTTTCGAAACTATTTAAATTATATACGATTTTTAAATATTTATATATTTGAGTAGTTGTTTTTGCCATGCGAACAAATTTTACTTGAATTCAGTTATCTAATTTTATACTTTTTTGTGATTAAAGAGCATATTCTCGTGTATTTGAGACAAATGTCCTAAATTTTATCTGGCTACTATTATTTTTAATTGATTTTTGTATGATAAAAATTATTAAGCAAAACTCTGATTTAAAATCAATCAATGCTAATAATATGACAAATTAGTTGACAAATCAGTTGACAAATAAAAATGCAAATGAAATTATTAAATTAGAAAGGATAAGAATATGAAGGATATAAAATATCTAAAAGAAAAAACTCATATTGAATTTAAGGAAGCAAAAAATGGTGTTCCTAAATCTTTATATGAAACTATTTCTTCTTTCGCTAACACACAAGGTGGCACTATCTATCTTGGTGTTAAGGAAGGCAATCCAACCAATGAAGTAGTGGGTGTTAAAGATGCTTCTAAAATGGTTAAAGATATCATAAATACAATTCATAATGAGTCTAAAGTTTCTTATCCAATAATAGATGAGGATGATATTTCCATTGAGAAATATGAAGACAATGAAGTAGTGGTTATAAAAGTAAAAGAAGCACCTAATTCATTTAAACCAGTTTATATAAATAACAATCTCTCGATGGCATATGGAAGAGATTTAGAAGGAGATTATCTATTAAGAAAAGAGCAAATTAAGCATTATCTTAATGATAATACTGAAGATTGCTATGATAGTTTGCCTAATAAAAAGGGCTATAGTTTTGCTAATGTGAACATTGAATCTCTTCGTGCATATCGTAACGATGTCAATAGAGAACAAGGAAATAACTTATATAAAGATCTTTCTGATGAAGAGTTTCTTGTTAAGACCGCTTTATTAGTAAATGATGATAGAGGTAAACTAGTTTTAACTAACGCTGGAGTAGTGTTACTGACCAGTTTCACAGAGATATTAAATATCTGGCCTCACTATTTCTTAGATTACCAAAGGAACACTACATATATAAGTAAGTGGGATAATCGAATTACAAGTGATGATTTAGCTTGGAGTGGCAATATGTACGACTTTTATCGCCTGGTCATCTCTGATATTAATATTGATTTACCTACAAGCTATGTTTCTATGAATGGTAGAGATATGGGAAAAATCCTAATGGTCGATTGCGTCAAAGAGATGCTTGCTAATGCATTTTCGAATCACTCATTCTTTTTAAGAATACCATTAAAGGTTGTTAGAAATCCTAGATCATTAAGTGTAAGAAATGCAGGAAGAATGCCAGTGGGTAAAACACAGGCTATTAGAGGTGGTCTATCTAGAGCAAGAAATCAAGCTATCTTAACTTTCTTTAGAAGGATCGGAGTCGCAGAAAAAGCCGGAACAGGAATTCCTAAAATGTTTAACGCAATGAAATTAAATAATTATGAAGCTCCTCAAATTACTGAAGATACTATACCTGAAGATATGACTACCGTAACGCTTAACTTCAGAGCAGTCCCTAAAAAAGGTGAAACAAAGATAGAACATGAAATTGTTGATAAAGTCGAAGAATCTGGAGATTATGGAATGAGCATAAACAACATAGCAAGTTCATTAAATATTTCTAGACAATATGCTTCAACTATAGTGAATAATTTGATCTCAAGAATGATTTTGATTGATAACGGAAAGCAAACTAAAGGCAGATTGGTTTATGTTAATAAATAATGATTAAAAGTTGGCGATTATCCGCCAACTTTTTAACTATTATTATAACTTCTAAACTGGCTAGTCTTTTTTATCATTGATATCCTCTAATAATTCATCGATATTAGAGGAACCTTTATGCTTTTCAGGATGCTTTTCCATTTCGTTCACTTCATTGATAGCGTCAATTGTTTCTTTGTTAGGAACATCAACCTTTAGTTCAAAAGGAATGCTATTAGTTCTAATAACTTGGTTATAAAATAAAGTAATAGCTGTAGTAGGACTTAAACCAAGTTGCTGAAAAATAGCCTCAGCACGTTTTTTGATTTGATAATCAATGCGAATATTAACGTTTGCCATAATTTCTCCTACAATAATTATACATGATTGTGTTAATAACAGCAATACAATGTGTTGCAAATTCTACAATAAAATATTAACGAATTCTTTGGTTAAGAATTATATATTCTTTCGATAGTATCAATATTTTATTGACTTTAATATATTAATAAAAGAGTATAAGAATATGAAAAATAAAATATTTTTAGTTCCTTTGTTGCTCGTTCTTTTATGTGGCTGTTCCATTGGCCCAGAAGGCTCTAGTGTAGATCCTAGTGAGCCAACGCATGTTCACACCTTTAGTAGTGATTACACTAGTGACGAAGAATACCATTGGCACGCTTCTACGTGTGGTCATGATGTAGTTAAAGATAAAGCACCACATGTTTGGAGTGAACCAAGTTATGCATATGATATTGATCACGATGGATGGTATCAAAGAACTTGTGGCGTTTGTTTAAAGTAGAATATTTTAATCCATCTGGTGTCAATTACTATGTGAGTTATGAAACTAATCGATTAACTGCATCTCCTGTGAATAGAGATATAAGTGGAGACATTGTTATTGTAGGCGAGTTCTTTGGAGAAAAAGTAACCGCTATTTCTGGATTTTCTAATAACTTAAATATTACTTCTCTAACAGTGCCTGACACTATTGAATATATAGATAGGGATTCTTTTAAAGGTTTAAATGAATCTGTTTATAACATCTACGATAATGGTAGATATATCGGCACCGATGATAACCCTTATTTTATCTTTGTAGAGGGACTACTAAATTGCGAGACTTGTTTAATTCATGAAGATACTGAATTAATTTGTGTCAATGCTTTTGGATTAAATTACGATATTAAAACCGTAAGATTCCTGGGAGATAAAATTAAATATGTAGGTTATGGAATGTTTGATACTGCTTCTAAACTAGAGAATGTTGAATTGCCAGAACATTTTCCATCCATTCCGTTTTCTATGTTTCGTAGATGCACAAGTTTAAAGACTATTGCTTTGCCTCAAGGTATTGAAAGTATTGGAGAATCTAGCTTTTCTGAAAGTGGTATTACCGCAATAGATTTACCAATTAGCCTAAAAACAATTGGACCAGGGGCGTTTGAAAATTGCTGGGGATTAAAAATGATATTTATCCCTAAAAATGTCGAAAATATCGATCCTCGCGCATTCATAAATTGCTTAAACTTAGGTAGAATTGACGCTGATAATTCAAATGAGCACTATACTAGTAGCAGTGGAGTATTATTTAATAAAAATTTAACGAAATTAGTAAAAGTTCCAGAAGAAACAACTAGTTTAATTATTCCTAGTTCTGTGAATGAATTAGGAGACTACTCCATGTATTCATGTGAAGAATTAACAAGTATTGATATTCCTGATTCAGTAACCACTATTGGTAGAGCTGCTATATCGCATTGTCTTAGAATAACTGAGATTACTATTCCTGACAGTGTCATTACTTTAGATGATTTTGCCCTAAATTACTGTCTTAGTTTAGCAACCTTAAATCTAGGTGGTGGAATTAAAACTATCGGTGAATTGTGTATTGCTAGTTGCCGTAAATTAGAAACAATTAATTTTAATAATTATATTGATAAATTTAATGAGATAAAATTTGGCTCAAACTGGAATGACGAAGTAAATGTCCATGAAGTTACTTGCCTCGATGGTACAGTAAATATCTAATAACCAA
>CACYJD010000028.1 GCA_902774655.1 uncultured Erysipelotrichaceae bacterium
TAATTTACTGATGTGAGATTATTGTAATATCCCTTAATGGTGTCCACTGCTGTTAGACCTTTAGCAACATGAACCATTGTTAAGATTTTTGAATCAAAAGTCTTAACCGCATCATTCGCTGCTTTGATATATTTAACAAAGTTAGCACTGCCCATTTTTCCTGCGATAGCATCGCTAGCTGCACTCTTTTTAGCGTTATAGCCAGGATTTCCATCAGAAGAATAAGTTGTGTAATCAGCTCCAGGTAAATGAAGTAATAAACCTGCAGTAGTTTCGTTGCCTAAAGAAACCATATCAGGAGTAGCGTTATTATCTTTCAAATGATTTAAGACATCCGTTGTATAAGTCTTAATAGCGTTAGCCATTTGGTCACTAGTCGTGAAACTAGCCCATGCTTTAGGGATAATTTGAGAGCCTGGATCAGCCCAGAAATCACTATAATGGATATCTAAATAGAATTTTAAGCCAAATCTTTTAGCTTCTTTCGCCATCCAAGTAACACTTTCTAAATCGCATGATCCGCCACCATAAGAGACATATTTTCCGTCTTCAACGAAATTATGGTTAGTTGGATCATTCCATAGTCTAAGTCTTACCCAGTTAACTCCGCTATCTTTAAGTATTCTAAATAGTGATTCTTCTACACCGTCTCGATTATAGAATTTTTGATTACCATCATATAACTTTTTAGCGCTACTGACGTCCATTCCAGCAGCAAAAGAAGCCATATTCTCGTCTCTTTTGCTATTTGAAGGGAAGATTTTTTCAACACTAACGTTATTGAACCAACCTTCACTAGTTTCAGTAGCAGCGTGCTTAGAGGAGTACGCTCTATTAACAATTTTAACTGTTACGTTATATGTTTTAGAGCCGTTACTCATCTTTAGAACTGTAGAGGTATTTGCTAAAGTACCACATACCTTGTTATTAGTTTCATCAACAATTATGTCGTTACCTTCATATGTATAGGTAATTTTACCTTCCATAGATGGTAAATCTACATATCGATAAACGTATGTTGAAACACTCTTATCTTCAGTAGGATCTACTGGTGTAACAGGGGTTTCACCACAACTACTTAAGAGTAAGGTTGCTAATAAAAGAGTGGAGTATCTAGCCTTTATCATCCTTTTACCGCTCCTGCAGAGATACCAGAAATAAAGAATTTCTGTAATGAAATGTATAGTGTAACTGTTGGGATAGCAACGATAACTGCGGCGGCGCAGAACATACCAAAGAATTGGTTAACGTTACTGACGTCCATCCAGTTATATAAACCAACAGCAACTGTTTGGTTATTGCCACTTAAGACTAATCCAGCAAGGATATAGTCGCTCCATGGTGCCATAAATGCTAATAAAGCAGTATAGATGATGATTGGTTTAGCTAAAGGTAAGAAAATCTTAAAGAAGATCTTAGCTTTGCTAGCACCATCAAGCATAGCGGCTTCATCAAGCTCTTTACCGATTGTATCGAAGTATCCTTTCGCGGTGAAGAAACCTAGTCCTGCACCTGCGACATAATAGATTAAAAGTGACCATATACTATTAATCATATTAAGCATATTAAGGATTAAATAAACTGCAATCATCGCCATAAAACCAGGGAACATACCTAAGATTAAGGCAATATTCATCATGAGTTTACGACCACCAAATCTAAATCTAGATAAGACATAAGCAGTTAAAATCGTAAAGAATGTAGTTAGAATTGTGTTAACAATGGCAATAATAAAGGTATTAAGTAGCCATTGAACAAAGTCTGGTAATGGATTACTTCTAAGAGATTTATATGTAAATAAATCAACGAAGTTTTTCATACTATATTCAGTTGGGAAGAATGTTTGAGAAACATAACCTTGCCCATCATATTTACCAAACGCTCTTAAGACGACCCAAATAACAGGGACAAGCCAAAGTAAAGTAACAATAATGACTAAGGCATTTGACCAAATCATGTCCCATCTAGCGTTAGCGGTTTGATTGGAACGAGATTTAACCTTTTTAGATTTTACGTTTTCCATATTATCTAAATGCCTCCTCGTCTTTATAAGAACTACTTCTTTGGTAAACAATTAAGCTTACACTTGCAGAAATAATAAACATAACAATACCAATAGCAGCGCCGAGGTTATAGTCATTAACACCCTTCATGGTGATCTTATATAACCAAGTAATTAAGATATCGGTATCGTCTGCAACACCGTCAGCGTTACCAGTTAAGAACCAGATAACGTTAAAGTTATTGATATTACTAACAAAGCTAGTAATTAACGCTGGTGTGGTCATATGTAATATGTATGGGAATGTAATCTTAGAGAATTGTTTCCACTTACTAGCACCTTCAATACGTGCAGCTTCATAATATGAACCTGGAATATTGATAAGTAGCCCACTAAGTAAAAGCATATAGTAAGGTACACCGACCCACATATTAATAATGATAATAAGAGTTTTTGCTAATGCTGGTGTGCTCCAGAATTTAACGAATGCATCTAAGTCACTAATCCAGCCAACTTGTTGCATCCATTGGATAATTCCCCACTTATATAACATGGTATTAACCGCACCATTATCAGCAAATAATGTCTTCATAACTAATAAGGAAACGAATTGAGGTAAGGCCATCGAGATAACTAGTAGTGATCTATAAACAACTTTACCCTTAATTGATTTCTTATTAAGAAGCATAGCGAGAAGCAAACCGCCAAAATAACAAGTAAATGTTGCTAAGATAGCCCAAATCATTGTCCAAGAGAATACGGTTAACATATCTCTTAAGTTTTGAGGGTCTGCAAATAAACGTTTGAATGTATCAAAACCTGTCCAACCTAGATATGTATCAGCGATTGGGTTAGGAATGACACCACCAGTACCACTCTTACCACTATAGTTAGTGAAAGCAACTAAGATCATAAATGTTAGTGGAATAATGGTGAATACTAATGCACCAAGTACAGGAACGATTAAACCTGAAATATAGAATTTATCATTTGCTAAACTCTTAACTTCATTTTTAAATCCTGGACCACTAATAGATCTATTTTCTTCATCTACTGCTTTATAAACAGTTCGAATATTAATGATATATAAAGCAATAAACGCAATTGTAATAATTACTGAAATGATACCAGTAACAAGAGTGGCGTTACTAAAGACACCATCTTGATGAAGTGTGAATAATCCAACAAGGTCACTCGCACCTCTATAAATCATATAGAAGATATAAAGGAGTTGAAGGCCTAGCATAACAAATCCATTGAGGATCCTGTTCATAAAGAACAAAGGAAGACCCATTACAAACCAGGATACTCTAAGGAAAATCTTATGTTTAGCGTCACTCTCTTTATCAAGTTTATTGTAGTCTCTAATAAACCCTGCAATTGATTTAGCGAGTTTAATAAAGAAACTAGCAATAAACGAACCATTAAGAGGTTCTCCCCTATTTTTAAATAAATTGTCTTTTGTGTGCTTCTTAAATGAAGCATACCAGACTGCTAAGAAACCAAAGCCAACAATGACTAATACAACTATCGCGTCTCCTACTGATAGAGTAATAAAGCCAGTGGCTAATTGATTAATAACATAAACAAATAAGAATCCGAGCGCTCCATACGCTGCAAATAACCCTAATCCAATTTCAACTTCTCCGATGAGAATTGAACCAATTCCTGCGAGGAAAAGGTTCAAGATCTGGGTTATTTTGCGATATAAAGATGCATCGAGGAACGAATCTTTGAAGCGTTGGAAAGGCAAAGCAAATCTCGCGATAAAATTGTAAAAACTACTTCTACTAGGAGATTCTTTTAGTTCGAATTTCTTTTTGCTTTGTTCCTTTTCCATAAATAATTAATTAATTAATTATTGTTTAATAGCGTTTTCAATTTCTGTTAAACCGCTCTTAACGATAGCTTCGGTAATGGTGCCTCTGTTATTGCTCCAGAAATCACCAATAACACGGTTTGTTGGAGACCAGAAATTACTCATAGCGTCAATTGAAGGCATACGTCTAGACATTGCTAGGGATGCTAAGAATGTTTCGTTAATTGGATTACCTTCGATTTCTTCACGAATATCACTTGTAAAGTTTTCTTCTGCTAATGAAGGTAAATAGTTAAGTGAATGTAATCTTTGCCATTGAACATCTGGACTAACTAAGAATTTAGCGAGTTCGTTAGCGATAGCAGGATATCTAGAATAACTATTAACAACGTATGCTTTATATCCACTTAATGGTCTTTGATTTTCACCATTAATCTTTGGTAAAACGTGAACACCAACTTTATCTTCACCAAGAGCCTTCTTAACAGTAGCGAGATAATATGGACTACTTAAAACACCTGCAACTTGTTTGCTGGTTAAACTACTAACTGATTCATCTGGTGATAAATCTAAAACTGTAGAGTGATAGTCATGATAGAACTTCACTAAGTTAGCGACTGCGTTTGGTGTTTGTAAGTTAACTGATGATTTATCAGTACCGTCTTCACCAAATACGACTGAATCAGTAAAGAAACCAAAGTTATAGTAACCATTTGGATCTTTTGATTCTTTAATAGCAATCTTTTTACCACTGGCGAGTAAAGTATCAAAACTTTCTAAATCAGAGGCTTGTAATTCATCTTTGTTATACATGATAACTTGAGATTCAGCGGTAATTGGATAACCATATAAAGTTTTGTTGCCATTATCTGCAACTTTACTAACAGCGTTAAGAGCGTCTTCGCTCATTAAAGCTTTAACTTCATAATCAAATGTAATTGGAGAAATAATACCAGAGTTAGCACCATTGATAATGGTATCGTGTGTTACTGCAGCGATATCTGGTCCATTTCCTGTTGGATTTTCATTTTGCATCTTTTCGATTGCACTAGCTTCGGCTTGTTGAACCCATTCAATTGTAATTTTTGGAGCAAGTGGATGTTGTTTTTTGTAATTTGCGGTGAATGTGTCGCCCCAATCTCTAAGGACTTCGATGTTTGATTTGTCCTCGTACACTACTAATGTGATTTCATCTACATTAGCGCCACCACATGATGTTAAGCCCATGACTGTAATTAAGCCTAACAATCCTTTTCTAAGCATTTTCATTTAGTTCCCTCCTTTGTTATTTTGAAACTGTCCAATGCTGGTAAGGCGTTACCACTATAATCGAATAAGCATTGATTAGCCCATTCGTTACGGGTTCCACCTTTAAGTTCATTAATATATTTTTGGCCCTCTTTAGATGCCCAGCAGATTCCTTCTCCTGGTATCCAAATAGGTTCCCAATAAATAATTCCACTGATACCATGAGCTTCTGCTAATGGTAATAATGTATCTAAGAAAGCTTTTTGGCCCTCGGGAGTAAGAGGGAATTCAATCTTTGCATCATTACTATTGATCATATCTTGAGTAATAACTAAAGATGAATCATCTAGCGCTTCCTTAACATAGTCTTCTAAAGTAAATCCGTAGCCTACTTCTACAATCATGATTTCTTTAGAATATCTCTTCTTTAAGTCATCCACATTAGCGAATAAATGTTTCATTGTTTTATGCCAATATGGGTAATAACTCATTCCGATAATATCGAAATCAACTTCTGGGATAACGTTATCAAAGAATTCGCGATAAATTGCGTTATCGAAGCTTCTTTCTAAGTGAATAATTAATTTAGCCTCAGGGAAGATATCTCTAGCTTCTTTAGAAATAATCTTTAAGACCTTAATTAATTTGTCATATCCTTGTCTAGGAAGATCTCCATCCACTTTCGCGTATGGCCATAATGTTCCTGATGTAATTTCATTACCTAATTGAATATAACTTGGATAAACCCCATCGTTTTTAGAGTCAACAAACAATTTATGAGCGTACTCTTCTAGCGCACTTAAAAGTTCATTTTCCGATAGGCTCTCCCATCCTTTTGGCATCATCTGCTTATGAGGATCACACCAAAAGTCACTAAAATGTGGGTCAAGAACAATCTTATATCCTTTAGATATTGCTAGCTTAGCTAGTTTAATGTAATTCGCGTAATCACATGTTCCACCTAAGTAAGGTTTACCATTTTCATCATATGGATTTTTCCATACGCGAATTCTCATTAAAGAGACACCATTGTCTCTAAAAATATCTAAAGGCTCGACTTCCTGTCCGTTTTTAAAATATCTAGAACCAAATTTCTTAGATTCAAAGTAGGTTGAAGTATCAACACCTAAAATCATAAGAATTATAGTTCTCCTTTCTTATATGGGTGATAAGTCACTTCTTCATTATCATCATTAAAAGAGGTGATTCTATCCATGCGATGTCCATATTTTGTACGGATATCAGCATTCATTTTAATAACTGTTTCTTCATCGGCGTGGAAGCAGCAACGAATGCAGTAATATTCATGTTTTTCTGTATCGTAAAACATATCCATGTCGATATCTCTTTTAAAACAGTTTGGGCAGCGGTAATTTAGGCGGCCTTTCTTAGCTTGAGGCATGTCTTCATTCCTCCTTTCGATAACTTCTTAACAAGTGACACTTTATATGTTGGGGAGAATGCATGGCCTTCTTCGAAGTAGCCATAATCATTATCTCCACTTACTTCAATAATTGTATTTACATCAGGCACTGTTGCGCGGACAACTAGAGCGTTATCAAGTTTACAAATACGACACTTATAAGCGAAATCCACGTGAGTTCTTGCGTCTTTATTGATTACATCAAGGGTGATCTTAGTCATATCTTTTTGATATTCTGTAGTGCCGAATGCTCCAACAAAATATTCTTCAATGGTGACTTCTTTACCACCTAAATCATTTAAGATGTTTCTTTCAAAGAGGACTTCACCACTACCTTTTTTGAAGGTGATGATTGATTGAAGTTTGACATCTAAATCACTGAATTCCACTACTACTGGATCCACAACAATCTTGGTGTCTCCATTAGGAAGAACTTCGCATTTTGCTTTTGTTCTTTCTAAGCAAAGATCAACTTCTTCACCGTTATACATGAGTTTTGCACTCTTAACGGTTCCAGCACCGGCGTAGTGAGTGAAGTAACCTGCTCTATAGTTAGCTTGGATTAGATATGGATAAGAAGCATCATAGATGTTTTCTGTTC
>CACYJD010000029.1 GCA_902774655.1 uncultured Erysipelotrichaceae bacterium
AAATGATGTTAGTATCGAACTTATTGATAATTCTATTTTAAGAATCGATGACGGACGTTCTAATTACAAACTTAATTCAATTTCCGCTGACGAATACCCAGAAATTGACCTTAATATCACAGGCGCTTTCTTTGAAGTTAAGGCAAAAGACTTTGTTTCATTAGTCGAACAAACCGCTTTTGCTGCAAGTATTAAAGAAACTCGTCCTATCTTAACCACTGTTAACTTAGAAGCTGCTAGTAATCAACTAACCGCAACCGCTACAGATACAGCTAGATTAGCTAGAAAAACAATTTCTATTGAAAATGACGTTAGATTTACCGCTAATATTCCAGCCAAGAAATTGTTGGATATTGTCCACTCTTTTGAAGGTGATTCAATCGTTAGTGTATCTGTTAGCGATAAGAAAGCATTATTCTCATTTGACAACACTGTAATTGCCACAAGATTAACTAATGGTGATTATCCAAATACCAAAAACATTGTTCCTAAGACATTCAATTACTATCTCGAAGTTAATTCACGTGAACTTCTCGGTGCCATGGAACGTGTATCCTTACTTAGTGCTGATCGTGATGGTGTCATTAAACTCCTCATGTCAGAAGACGGTATAGAAGTCATTTCTAGATCAAGCATGGTTGGTAGTGCTAACGAAAAAATTAGTACTTACCAATTCAACGGTGAAAGATTCGAGATTAGTTTTAGAGCCAGTTTTGTTGCAGACGCAATCAAGGCTGTTAAGTGTGAAGATGTCGAAATTGCATTTATAGGCGAAATGAAGCCATTTGTTGTTAAGAACCCTAAGGATGACTCAATCGACTTTAATCTTTAAAGAATCGGAAGCAGTCGCCAAGATTGCTTCTTTTCTTTTGTAAAAATTATTTAAATTAAAAGCCATATACTCCTGTATTTGAGACAAAAATCCCGAAAATCCCATTTTGAAACAATTGAATATATCGAGACTTTTTATACCTACCTGTAATTTAAGGCGATTTGAGGCGCGAAAAGTCAAAACCAGTATCCTACACCATATATAAAATAATAAGGGAATTTATTCCCTTTTTAATTTACATATGATAAAATACTCATCGGGAATATAAAATAACCTCTTTTTTATGAATAAAAAAACTACTGAGATTTCTATTACAAGCGAATTTATTACCCTTGGGCAATTCTTAAAATTCGCTGACATCATCTATTCTGGTGGTGAAGCAAAAGCCTTCCTTGCCACTCATGATGTTGTTATCAATGGTGAACTCGATTGTCGCCGTGGTAGAAAACTTAGAGTTGGAGATGTCATTGAAATTGAAGGTCAAAAATTCGAGATTAAATAAATGATTGTCTCGAAGCTCTCCCTAAGAAACTTTCGCAACTACGCTGCACTAGATGTTGAGTTCTCTCCAGGACTGAACTTCATAGTTGGAGATAATGCGGAAGGTAAAACCAATATTGTCGAAGCGATTAACTTCTTATCCATAGCTAGGTCATGGAGAACATCAGAAAATCGTGAACTCATTAAAACAGGAGCCGAATTCGCCGCGATAAAGGCGCAGGTGAATAAAGGTGAACGAAGCAATGAAATCAACGCAATATTAACCCCAAATAGTAAGAAGTTCCTTGTTGATAACAATCCAATCAAGAAACTCTCTGAACTATCTAACCTAGTGAATGTAATTACATTTAAACCAAAAGATGCACTTATGTTCCTAGTGAATGTAATTACATTTAAACCAAAAGATGCACTTATGTTCATAGACTCACCTAAAGTGAGAAGAAATTTCTTAGATATAAATTTATCAAAGAAATCCCCAATCTATCTCGAGAATCTAATTAGATATGAAAAATTATTAGAAGAGAGAAACAAAATTCTTAAATCTAGCAATATTGATAAGATCCAATTAGATGTCGTAACACTCGAGATGATTAAAATCAGCGAGATCATCGTTAAGTACCGCTATTCATATGTAAATGACATTAATCGTGTCCTTTCTAAAGTAATAAGCCAACTTAAAGGTGAAAACGAAAAAGCTGTTATCTCCTATTCGCCATATATATCCTCTCCAGGCGACTTTGTCGAAGTTGCCACTAGAGCTTACGAAATGGCGTATGAAAGGGATATAAAAAGCAAATCCACTAACATTGGAATCCACCGCGAAGACATTGTAATGATGCTTAACGGAAAGGATATCTCAAGTTATGGATCTCAAGGCGAAAACCGCTTAGCGGTCATCGCCTTGAAATTAGCCCCTTACTTCTTGATAGAAGATAGGGACTTAAAGCCCATCATCGTGTTAGATGATGTGCTCTCAGAACTTGATCCTGAGAACAAAGAAAGGCTTATAGCCTTCATTAGGAAGTTTGAACAAGTATTTGTTACTTCCACAAGAATCAATATTAAAAACGCTTCGATATTAGAAGTTAAAAACCATAGAGTTACAAGGAGGTATGCTTAATGGAAGATGAAATCATTACCCAAACCGGTTTATCTGAAGAAGAAATTCAAGAAGATAAGGCTAGTGAGAACTACACTGCGACTGACATTCAAGTTCTTGAAGGTCTAGAAGCCGTTAGAAAACGTCCTGGTATGTACATTGGTACAACTGGCGTAGCCGGCTTACACCACTTAGTTTGGGAAATTGTCGATAACTCAATCGACGAAGCACTTGCAGGTTTCTGTAATCTAATTACAGTAACAATCAACAAAGGCGACACTATCACTGTAGTAGATAACGGACGTGGTATTCCAGTAGACACAGTTTCTAAATCTGGATTATCCGGTGTTGAAACAGTTTTCACAATTCTCCATGCTGGTGGTAAATTCGGTGAAACTGGTGGATACAAAGTTTCCGGTGGTTTACACGGTGTTGGTGCATCCGTCGTTAACGCCCTTAGTGAATGGACTGAAGTCACTGTCAACAAAGATGGTGGTAAATACTTCATTAAATTCGGTAGAGGTGGTAAGACAACCGAACATTTAAAACGTATCGGAGATACAACTGAAAGAGGTACAACAGTTACCTTTAAACCAGATCCAACTATCTTTACTGATACTACAGTATTCAGTTTTGATATTATCCGCGACCATCTTAAGACAATGGCGTATTTAAACCGTGGAATTAAGATTGTTGTTAGAGACGATAGAGGACCTGAAAGAGTTGAAGAATCATTCTGCTACGAAGGTGGTATTAAAGAATACGTTGAAGCCTTAAATAAAGGCAAAAACCCAATCATGGAAGAAATCATCTACTGCGAAGGTAGAGGTGAAATTGAATACATGGAAGGCAAGAAAGGCCACATTTATTGCGAAGTCGCTATGCAATACAATGAAACCTACAATCCTGCAATCTTCTCATTCTGTAATAACATTAACACCCATGAAGGTGGTACACATAACGAAGGCTTTAGAATGGCCATGAACCGCGTTATTAATGATTATGCAAAAGAGAAGAAATATATCAAAGATGGACAAGATAGCTTATCCGCAGATGATATTTTTGAAGGTTTAACCGCAATTATTTCGATTAAACACCCTAACCCACAATATGAAGGACAAACCAAAACTAAACTCGGTAATACCGAAGTTAGAAAGATTGTTAGCCAAGTTGTCGGTGAATCACTCAAGAGATTCTTATTAGAAAATCCAAAAGTATCTGATGTCATGCTCACTAAGATCGTTAGAGCTAGTGAAGCACGTATCGCTGCCCGTATGGCTAGAGAATCTGTTAGAAGAAAATCAGGCTTAGAATTAACAACTTTACCTGGTAAATTAGCAGACTGCTCATCTAAAGATCCTGAAATTTGTGAATTATACATCGTCGAAGGTAACTCCGCTGGTGGTAGTGCTAAAAACGGTCGTGACCGTGAAACCCAAGCTATCTTACCTCTTAGAGGTAAAATCCTTAACGTTGAAAAAGCAACACACGAAAAAGCATTTGAAAACGCTGAAATTGGTAACATGATTACCGCTATCGGTGGTGGTGTTGATCCAGAATTCAATGTTGAAAAGATTAGATATCACAAAATCGTTATTATGACCGATGCTGATGTTGACGGTTCTCACATCCGTATCTTACTTTTAACATTCTTCTATCGCTATATGAGAGCGTTGATTACCCAAGGATATGTTTATATTGCGCAACCTCCTTTATATAAAGTTGATTATCACGGTAAACAATACTACGCATATAACGATGAACAATTAGAAGTTATTAAAAAACAACTTAACCTTAAACCTGGATATCCATTCCAACGTTATAAAGGTCTTGGTGAAATGGATGCCGAACAACTTTGGGAAACAACCATGGATCCAAAAGCCCGTAAGATGCTTCGTGTCACATTAAGTGACGCTATCGAAGCTGAGCAAGTCTTCACTGACTTAATGGGTGACGAAGTCCTTCCAAGAAAAGACTTCATTCATAAAAATGCCAAGTTCGTAAAGAACTTAGACATCTAATAGAAAGGAGATCAATATGGTAGACGAAGAAAAGAAAGAATTTGTCGAAGGCGAAGAAGCCGTTGATGATTCCAAACTCCAAGAAATCGAAGAAGGTATTGTTCCTGGACTCCGTGATACTGATTTATCTAACGAAGTTAGAAACTCTTTCTTAGATTACGCAATGTCTGTTATTGTTAGCCGTGCTATTCCTGATGCTCGTGACGGTTGTAAACCAGTTCATAGACGTGTCATTTATGGTATGCATATCGCTGGCATGACTCCAGGGTCCCCTTACAAGAAATGTGCTCGTATCGTCGGTGACGTCATGGGTAAATTCCACCCACATGGTGACGCCGCTATCTATTCAACGCTTGTCCGTTTAGCTCAACCATTCTCAATGAGATATACACTTGTTGATGGTCATGGTAACTTCGGTTCTGTTGATGGTGATGAAGCTGCTGCTATGCGTTATACAGAAGCAAGAATGACCAAACTCGCCATGGAAATGGTTAGAGACATCAACTGTGATACAGTCGACTTTGTCGATAACTATGATGGTACTGAACAAGAACCTAGCGTTTTACCTTCTAGAATCCCTAACTTATTGGTTAATGGTTCAAATGGTATCGCTGTTGGTATGGCAACATACATTCCAACACATAACTTAGGTGAAGTAATCGATGCTACTGTTGCTTTGGCACACAATAGAGAACTTACACCACTTGAAATTATGCAAGGATATTTACCAGGTCCTGACTTCCCTACAGGCGCTATGATTTTAGGTAGATCCGGAATCAAAGAAGCCTATGAAACAGGTACTGGTAGCATTGTTATTCGTTCAAGAGCAGAAGTTAAAGAAAACGAAAAGAATGGTAAAAAACAAATCATTATTACCGAGATTCCTTATCAAGTTAACAAAGCTAACCTATGCGAAAACATTGGTAAACTAGTTAGAGATAAGGTAATTGAAGGAATTACTGATATTAGAGATGAATCTTCTAAAGGTAATGTTAGAGTTGTCATTGATGTAAGACACGACTGCATTCCAGAAGTTATTCTTAACCAACTCTATAAAAACACCCAACTACAAACATCAATGGGTATCATTATGCTTTGCTTAGTTGATGGTGCACCAAAGATTCTCCCAATTAACAAAATTCTTCTTACATACTTAGATTTCCAAATCGATGTTATTGAAAGAAGAACAAAGTTCTTACTTGCTAAAGATGAAGCAAGAAGACACATTGTCGAAGGCTTATTAGTCTGCCACGACAATATCGATGAAATCGTTGATATTATCAAAGCAAGTGAAACTCCAGAAGACGCTTCAAAAGTCTTATGTGAGAAATTTGGATTTGACGATGTTCAAGTACAAGCTATCTTAGCGATGACACTTCGTAGATTAACAGGTATTGAAACTGGAAAACTCGAAGAAGAAAAAGCTCAACTCACCGCTAACATTGAAAAATATCAACATATCTTAAGTTCAAGAGACAATGTTACCGAAGTTGTTGTTCAAGAATTACTTGAAATCAAAGAAAAATTCGGTGATGAAAGAAGAACAATTATTTCTGATGATGCCGCAACCATCGAAGATGAATCACTCATCCCAGAACAAAATATCGTTGTTACATTAACCACAAATAACTATATCAAACGTATGACAGTTGATACCTTCCGCACCCAAAATAGAGGTGGTAGAGGTGTCAAAGGTATGGCAACAAATGCTGATGATAAAGTTGCTATTATGACATACACAAAAACCCATACAGACGTCTTATTCTTTACAAATTTAGGTAAAGTTTATCGTTTACGTGGTTACATGATCCCTGAAGGAAGTAGAATTTCTAAAGGTATTCCTGCTCAAAACTTATTAAATCTTGATAAGGGTGAGAAGGTTGCTGCTATTGTTTCTTTAGATGATTATAACCCAGACAATTACTTATTCTTTGCAACCAAGAATGGTCTTGTTAAGAAAACAAAATTATCTGAATATGAATCAATTAGAAGAAACGGTAAGATCGCAATTACCTTAAAAGAAGACGATTCTTTATTCGATGTTAAGATCACTAACGGAGATGCAATTATTTGTTTAGCAAATAATAAAGGCAAATTATGTAAATTCCATGAAAATGATGTTAGACCATTAGGTAGAACCGCTAGCGGTGTTAAAGGTATGGATATCGATGGTTCTCCAATCGTTGGTTTCTCAACAAGCTTAGAAGGAAGCAACATCTTAGTAATTACCGCTAAAGGATTTGGTAAGATGTCACCAATCGAGTCTTATAGAGAAACAAAACGTGGTGCCAAAGGCGTTATTACCTTAAAAGTCACACCTAAGAACGGTAAACTTGTCGCCATGAACGCTGTTAAAGGCGACGAAGACTTACTCATGGTTACTTCAACTGGTGTTGTTATTAGAATCCCACTTGAACAAGTTAAGATCTCTGATAGAAACACCCAAGGCGTTAAAGTCATTAGATTAGATGATGACGATAAAGCTAGAGTAACATCTATCTCCTTTGTTGAACACGATGAAGAAGCTTTCGAAGATGTAGTTGAAGGCGAAGCTGAAGCAGTCGTCGAAGCCAGTGAAAACAACGAAGGCAGCGAAGAATAATTTCCAAAAATAGTGGACTATATACGTTTTAATTAATAATTTGGCCTCTAAGTCGAAAGCGATTTAGAGGTCAAAATATATGAAACGCGCGCACGCGCACATACGAATGTCCACAAAAGGAGTTAATATGATTGATCAAAAACTAATTATTGATAATCCTGAACTTATTAGTGAAAAACTCGCTAAAAAAGGATGCCATGTCGACTTTAAACCTTTCTTAGAAATGGTTAAAGAAAGAAGAGAACTTCTTGTTAAAGTTGAACAAGCTAAAGCTGAAAGAAATAGATTATCTGCTAGCGTTCCTCAAGTTAAGAAGGCCGGCGGAGACGTCCAAGAAATCTTTGCAAAAGTTAAAGCTATTTCTAAAGAAAATGAAGAAGCCGAAGCTAGACTTGCAGATTTAGAAAAAGAAATCAAAGATTTCTTGTTACCACTTCCAAATATTCCTGATGATGATCTTCTTCCTGGCGGTAAAGAAAACAATAAAGTCATTAAAGAATTTGGTGAACCTCAAAAATTCGATTTTAAACCAAAAGATCATGTCGAATTAGCAGAATCTTTAGGCTTAATCGATTATGAAAGAGGCGCCAAAGTCAGTGGACATGGATGTTGGGTTTATACCGGTCTAGGTGCTCAATTAGAATGGGCGTTATTAAACTTTTTCATTCAAGAACACCTTAAAGATGGATATGAATTTATCCTTCCTCCACATATCTTAAATTACGAATCAGGATATGTTGCAGGTCAATTCCCTAAATTTATTGATGATGTATTCTCTTTAGAAGGAGTTACTCCTCGTAAATTTATTTTACCAACAGCAGAAACCGCTCTTGTTAACTTACATAGAGATGAAATCTTAAGCGAAGATGAATTACCAAAGAAATACTTTGCATACACACCTTGCTATCGTAAAGAAGCAGGCGCATATCGTACAGAAGAAAGAGGTATGATTAGAGGATATCAATTCAACAAAGTTGAAATGTTCCAATATACAACCGAAGAACAAGATATGCCTGCTTTTGAAGAATTAGTTAGAAAAGCATGTAATTTACTTGAAAAACTCGGCTTAACATTCCATTTATCTAAATTAGCCGCTGAAGACATCAGTGCTTCAATGGCTAGAACCTACGACATTGAAGTTTATATTCCTTCAATGGGTATCTTTAAAGAGGTTAGCTCAGTTTCAACCGCTCACGATTATCAAGCAAGAAGAGGTATGATTCGTTACCGTGAAAAAGCCACTGGTAAAGTTAAATACGCTAGAACTCTTAATGGATCTGGACTTGCAACTAGTAGGGTTTTCCCTGCTATATTAGAGCAAAACCAACAAGCTGATGGTTCTGTTAAGATTCCAGAAGTCCTTAGACCATTTATGGGTGGACTTGAATTTATTAGACCAAAAAGCAAATAACAAACTAATTGATTACCCTGAGAATTAACCTCAGGGTTTTCATTTGCTTATATATAAAGTTTTATTTATAATAACTATGCCATCGCGATGTACATGTTAGAAGCCCTAAAAGAAGCTAAGAAAGCCGCTCTTTTAGATGAAGTTCCTGTTGGAGCGGTTTTAGTAATTGATAGGAAGATAGTTTCTAGAGGATACAACAAAAGAGAAAAATCCTACGATCCAACTGACCACGCCGAGATTATTGCAATTAGAAAAGCATGTAAGAAATTTGCCTCTTGGAGACTAAAAGAGGCGACTATATATGTGACAATTGAACCTTGCTCGATGTGTGCAGGTGCAATTGTGTGGTCTAGAATTTCTCGAGTTGTATATGGCGCAAAAGATCCAAAAGGCGGAGCAATTGAATCGTCTTTACAACTATTCGAAAATAAGAATTTAAATCATCATCCTGAAGTTACTGGTGGTGTGCTCGAAGAAGAGTGTTCAAAACTAATAAAAGACTTTTTTAGTGCGAAACGTGCTAAATAATATTTAGTCCCGTTTGACATTGTATGAATTTTTTATATACTTTAATCACTTATTAGAGATTAA
>CACYJD010000030.1 GCA_902774655.1 uncultured Erysipelotrichaceae bacterium
TCATTCCCATAGCAAAATTCAACATTTGTTAGTTTAATCATTTTAAAGATTCCTCTAAAACTTTAAGGTTTTCTAGCATTACTGAGATATAGTTATCTTCATTAAATTTATTAACATCGACACATTCATATGCATTTAATGTTTTAAAGTTAACCGCAAATCCATCTTTTGCTAATTCATCTCTAATCGTTTCAGCGTGTCCTAATTCATCAAGCTCTTCAACAAAAATGGTGTGAACATCGTTTTCTTTCATAAAAGATGTAATTTCTAATAATCTCGCACTAGTTGGAGGATTATCTGCAATATCAGCAATGCCCATTTGCATTAATTCATATTCATTTGTTAAATAATTAAATGCTTCGTGAGATGTAACGATATACCTACTAGATAATGTAGCGTTTTTTATCTTTGCGATATATTCGCTATCTAACTCTAAATAATCCGCTTTTGCTTCAGCGTAATTGCTTGCAAATAAAGATTCATAACTTGAATCAATGTTAATTAATTTGTTATACACATTATCTAACATCTTTATCATGTTTTTTGGCGCTAACCATGCATGAGGATCATCACCAATAAACGATAGGTTCTCGGTTATTTCGTAATACTTTTCTTTATTTAAATCCTTTGCATACATATCCATGTTATGTCCATATGCTGCTAACAAAGTGCACTCACTAGTAAAGACCATATCTTTACTTGTTGAAGGCGTAAAATCATGAGGCTCGTTTGTTCCCACTAGTGAAATAACGTCTGCTTCATCTTTAACAAGTCGCTTAACAACGTCATAAGTTGGTGCAAAAGTAGTTGCTATCTTTAAACTATGGCCACTGCTTTCACAGCTAGTTAACAACAATACTGGTAGAATTAATAAAGGACTTTTCTTCATATCTAAATGCAAATCATTTGCAAGTAGAATAATATATAACACGTGCATGAAAGTCAATTGAAATGCAAATGATTTGCAATTGTGATATAGTAACTACATGAAAAAGACAAGAACTCGTGAGGAAGTATTAAGAATATTGGAAAAGAGTCACTCTGGTTTATCTGCTCAAAAGATTTTTAATCTTGTAGAAAAAGAAAACGTTAATCTTTCCACTATTTATAGAACTCTATCACTATTTGAAAAAGAAGGACTTGTTAGAAAAGAAGTGTCTCCATTTACAAATGAAGCAAAGTTCCAACTTGTTCATGAACATCACGATGAACATGGCCACATCTTAGAATGTATTAAGTGCCACAAGCAGATCGATTTAGATTATTGTCCATTCGAAGATGTGAATGAAGAAATAAAAAACAAGACAGGATTTGAACTCGTTGACGAGAATCATGTCTTGTATGGTGTTTGCAAAGATTGCAAATCTAGCAAATAGGTAATTAATCGACTAAGTTATCCTTAGAAACGATTAATTCCTTTTTATTTATTCGATCATAAAGATCTTCGTAACTTAAAGGTTTACCAAAGAAATAACCTTGTAATCTACCACAACCGGCTTCATTTAAGAAGTCTTTTTCATTAGCGGTTTCAACACCTTCGGTAAGAGTTTTCATGCCAATCTTTTCGGCCATATCAATAATGGATTCAATAAGTGTCTTGGCTTTTGGATTGCGCTCAAAACCGCTTAAGAATTTCATATCGATCTTAAGAACATCAAAGTTGTAATCCTTTAAAACATTTAATGAAGAATATCCACTACCAAAGTCATCAAGCCATAAAGCATAGCCTTTTGATTTGAGTTCTGTTACCGCTTTTGTAAGAATACCCATATCATCAACTAAGGCGCTTTCTGTAATTTCAACATGTAAATATGATTTAGGCACTCTATATTTAGCAACCAATTCTTCTAATATATTAACAGCATCCATAAGTTCAAAATCTAATCTTGAGAAGTTAATAGATACAGGAACTATTGGCTTATTTTCGTTTAAGGATTTTCTAATATCTCTACAGACGCATTCAAGAATGCATGCGTCTAGCTTATAAACTAGTTTTGTTTTCTCTAAAGTGGGGACGAAGCTTGCAGGTGATAAGAAGCCTTTTTCAGGATCAATCCATCTCGCTAATGCCTCTACTCCACATAATTTCTCATCTTTAGCCCAAACCACTGGTTGGTAGAAAGGTCTAACCCATCCATTTTTACATGCTTTATCGATATTATGGATAACGTATTGCATAAGCCTAAAGTTCTTATCCATAAAATCATCGTATTCCATAACGGATTGATTCAAGTCAGATCCTAAGTAGGAACATGCATATCTAGCTTTATCAACACATCTTCTAGGCTCTTCGTTTTCTTTTTTAGACTCATATAAACCAATCTTGGTGGTTAAACTGATTTCGGTATCTATTTCAGCGACATCTTTATTAAATCTATCAATTCTATCAATTAGATTATCTTTGGATGTATATGCAACAAAGTGGTCATCAGACTGTCTGCTACTCATATTATCTCCAAAGTATAAGGCTACTAGTTCACCAATACGTTTTAGACATTCATTACCTTTGATAAAGCCTCTTTGATCATTAAAGTTTTTGAAGTTAGAGACGTTAATAAATAAGAAAACCATTTGACTTCCTAGTGGTTTTTCATCATTCATATGTTCTTTAACTTCTGCTAAGAAATAACCAAAACTATGAGTGCCAGTAAGTTCATCAAAATTAGCATAATAGATAAGTTGCTCTTCTTCTTTTGCTTGTCTTAAACGAAGTAAATAAGTTGTGGCACTTACCATTGATAACGATACAAAGTATGTCAAATAGTTATATGCATTAGCGTCGCTTAATGGTGCAGCGTGTTGCATGATGTAATAATAAGAGACAGCAATTGCAGCATTAATTGATAAAGAAAGAATTGGTCTCCAAACTAATAAGCAAGCCACATAAAGTGTCATTGTTAAGAATGGGATCATTTCTGTATATCTAGGTTTTGTGTAATCAATTCTTAATCTATCTAGATATGTCGCTCTCATACCAAAAATCAAACAAGTCATTGCGAATAAAACAACGACAACTTTAACTGTCCAGAAAGGAATTGTTCCTTTGAAATATCTATAGATTAAAGATAATAAAATAATAAAACTAGATAAGGCGCTAACAGCAAATAACCCTATAAAGAAGATATTGCTAAAAACGTAATCTGAAATGTTTAAATTATAAAATTTAAAGAATGTGATAAAGCAAAAACTAAAACTTAATAATGAAATGATTATAGAAGCCCAATCAAGGATCTTTGATTTGAACTTATCACCATAAAGAAATAGGCAAGCAAAAAGAATTGTAGCCAAACCGTTCAAAAGCATTATCCAGTAGTTAGTTGTGTAATAATAAGTTTGCTCAAATGTACTTGTTGGGTGTGTAGCAATATTTTCAATAATGAAAAATATTTCAAGGATGGCAATAATTGCACCCATAAAAATAGTTGACCTAATATTAGCCAAAGTTAAACTACGTTTAACATAACTTGAGTTTTTCTCAAACCCTAAGAAGTTAGCAATTCTTTTTAATATCTTCATATATTTAATAATAGCACGATAAATTTACTATTAAATAGTAAACAAGATATTTTTTAATAACTGTCAGAAATTGTACTTTTCCTTTTGCTTACTTATGACTTTTGTATTGATTATTAATTTGGCCACTATGCCAACCAAAATTCCAGTAACAATAGAGCTAATTGCGATGAATGGCAAATAATAAATAATAGCTGGTCCACCCAAATAAATCATTGCAACTAATATTTGTCCAAAGACATGGAATAACGCTCCAACAACACTAACTCCAATGATTGAAAATTTCTTAATGACTAATTTTAAAAGAATCATTATTCCTAATGAAAATAATGCACCCGTTATTGACATTACAAACCCCATAGAAAGAAAATTGCCTCTCACTAGGTTCGCAACTAATACTCTTAAAAGATTAACTAAAGCAGCTTCCCATATTCCAAGTTCATAAAGTGTAACCAGAATTACAATATTTGCTAACCCTAATTTAATCCCAGGGATTCCAATTGAAGGTATGAAAGATTCGAGGATAGAAATGACTATCGCTCCAGCTGTTAAAATTCCCAATAAGGCGAGTTTATGTACGTTTTTCATACTAAATAACGATATCCGCACCGCCTTCCTGAGTACTAGTAATCACAATTGAAATACCATTATAGGCACATATAATTGGACGGTTTGTTTGTGAAACATAACCTGTATAGATGCAGTCTTTATGAGGGCAGCCAGATTCAACGATAGCAATTGCGCCATCAACTGTATGAATCTTTACCTCTGTATGTAAACCTTGAACTGTGTAATACTTATCTTCTTTTTTGCTTAAATCGATAGTCTCAATTAATTCTGTTTGTAAATAAACATTAGCGACTAAATTATCAGTTTTTCTTGTTAGTAAAACTGTGGTTAAACCTGCTCCAGACGCAATGGCTAAAGCAGAAATTAAGATAATATCATTACGCAATATCTTTTTATCCATTTATATCCTTTATAACAAAACCTTCAGTTTTATAAACGATTTCACCATCTTTATATAAAAGTGCTTGAGCACCATATTTATCAACCAACGATTTAACTTCATCAACGGTTGAAATCATAAAGGTCGTTGATAATGCGTCCGCTAAAGCACCATTATTAGCAATTACATAAGTCATATCGTAATTATTAATAACGCTTCCGGTAATGGGATTAACAATATGCGAGTAGGTTACTCCATCAATTGTTACACCTCTTTCCGTTGTTCCAGAAGTTCCTATAAAAGTGTTCTTAGCATAAAAGCATTTACCTTCTATATCGTTAAAATCTATGCGGAAGTCGCCTGAATTACGTATATTTTCTCCTAAAAGGATTGAAGAAATACCATTTATTAAATATTTATTAACGCCATTATTAATAAATACATCTTTTGCTAAATCTAGAGCATATCCTTTAGCAATTGCGCCTAAATCAATTTCGGCTTCACCAATTCTTTTAGCAGTATAAACTCCATTGCTTATTGATAGTTCAAGACTTGTGTTTCGAATCTTGTTAACTTCTTCAGAAATGACATTTGGTGGGAGAACCAGTTTGTTATCTAAGCTTTCTTGCCACTTTTTTGCGAGTAATCCAACAAATATATTAAACTTACCACCAAAGGCATCTTGATAAATTAGAGATTTGTTAAGCAAGTCATATAAATCTTTTGAAATCTCATGAACATTATTGTCCTGATTGATCTCATATATACCTTTACCATGTGCTTTATAATTATCTGTGTCGTTATTTAAATAATAAAAAATGTCATTAATATTAGTTAAATAATTCTTTTCACCTTCATATTGATATCCAAATAATGTGGCATCAAAAAACTTGTACACTTTTTCAAAATAACTTTGAGTTGTACAAGCAGTTAATAAGGATAATAAGAGAGGAACAGTTAAAAACTTGTTCTTCATAAATCGCCTTTAGATGTGAGCTTTAACTTTGCTCCCATCTTCGTTTGGATGGTTTTCTAGGTATTCTAAAATAGGTTTGAAGTTAGCGTCTTCTTTACCTGGTTTACATTTTCTTAAATTATCTTCTTTACCTGCGATGATTGCTTCCGCTAATCCTTTACAGCCAGCGTAACCACAGCTACCACAGTTATAGTTAGGAAGTCTTTTAGCGACTTCTTCAATACGTTCATCTTCTTTAACATGTAAAACTTTAGCAGCAATCGCTAAGCCTAAACCTAACAAAGCTCCCAAAACAAGAAGGATAATTATTGACCATAAAATTTCCATTATTTGTTCTCTCCTTCTTCTTTATAAAATGAACATTCTTTATGAGTGCATCCAGCACAATTTTCTTCATTAATCTTTAGGTTCTCGCATCCTTTTGGTGCAGGAGTTCTAACATACGCAACATAGGACACGATAAAAGTGACTAATAATCCAAGTAAGATAACGATCGCTAAAATAACATATAGTGCTTGCATAAATTAACCTTGAACGAATAATCCTTGTAATCCCATGAATGCCATAGCCATAATAGCGGCGGTGATTAAAGCAATAGGAAGTCCCTTAAATGCTTTAGGTGTATTGGCGGATTCTAATCTAGTTCTGATGCAGCTAAACACAACGATGATTAAGAAGAATCCGACAGAAGTTCCAATGCCATTCGCTAGTGAAGTAAGGAAGTCATAACCTTGATCAGTGTTTCCTTGAGCGACACCTAAAACGGCACAGTTTGTAGTAATAAGTGGTAAATAAATACCTAAGTTAGCATACAAAGTTGGTGAATACTTTTTAATAAATAAACCAACAAGTTGAACTAATGATGCAATAACTAAGATATAGGCAACTGTATCTAAGAATTCAACATGTGCTAATTTAAGTAATTGATATAATGGCCAACAAATTATTGTAGCTAAAACAATAACAAAGATAACGGCAACACCCATGCCAATTGCGGATTTAGTTTTCTTAGAAACACCTAAGAATGGGCAAATACCATAGAATCTTGATAAAACAACATTATCAACAAGCATCGCTGAGATAATAGCTAAAACAAATGTCACTAATCCTTGCATTATTTATTACCTCCTTCAACTGCTGGAGCGGCTTTTTGAGCGGCTAATGCAGCAGCTTTTTCTTTTGCTTCTTGAGCTTTTCTAATCTTTTCTTGTCTTTCTTTATAAGCCTTTAGTTCAGCTTTTCTATTATTAATAAACGCCATAACAGCGAGAATTAAGCCAAACACAATGAACGCTCCAACTGGAGTTTTGAATAAAGAAATCGCGTAATTAGCAGGAATAATTTGAAGTGTTGCTTTAGGAATAAATGTAAAGATAGAACCAACAGTGAATCCACCAGTACCAAGAAGTTCTCTAAAGAACGCCATCATAAC
>CACYJD010000031.1 GCA_902774655.1 uncultured Erysipelotrichaceae bacterium
GATAAGGCTTGGAATATCTTTTTCCCATTCTTTACCAGCGGTATTCTATCAGTCATTGCTGGAGCGGTTGCAACCCTCATCGAGTATTCGATCGCATAAGCATTCAAAAGTCTCAAAGAGGCGACTACCTAGCCTTTAATTGATACATAGTAACCCTTTTTCGAGGGTCTTTTTTATTAATAAAAACTTCTTTAATAAACTATTCTCTAAGATATTTCAGAAAAAAGATTAAAAAAAGTTTTACAGATTTTGACTTTAATGATATATTAACAACAATCTTTAAGATTGAATTAAAGGAGGACAGAAAAATGAAACTCGGTAATAAATCTAGTTTTGGGCTTCTAATGACAGCTGCTATGTTACTTACTGGCTGTGGTAGTGGACCAGCATATGCTACATATCCTGTCGTTGGACCATACTTAACTGGCAAAACCGCAAAAGATGTTTATAACGCTTACTTAGGTGAAGCTCCAACAACATTAAACGCTATTAAGTCCCAAAGTGCTTCAAACAGTACTCACTTAGCTAACTTCGAAGATTGCTTAATGATGAACGATAACTATGGTATTCTCCGTTTATCCTTAGCTAAGAAAGCTGAAAAGAGCCAAGATAGTAGAACATTCAAGTTTACAATTCGTGAGAATGTACCTTGGGTTCAATACGATGGCACACCTTACTACTATAAAGGTAAACAACAATTCGTAAGCGCTGAGGACTTTGTAACAACCGCTAAGAAAATCCTTGATTACAACAACGATTCAGAAATTTACTACATGTATACTCTCTTCGTTGAAAATGCTTGGGAATATTATCTTTACACCTTAATGCAAAAGAATATTAAGGAAAGTAAAGAAGGTTGGACTGATTTAAAAGGTGATCCAAATAAACAAGCCGAAAAATTAATGGAGATGATCAAAGACTATAGTGGTCAAGATGCTAACGTCATTACTGGTGCTGATATCCCAGATATTCAAAACTTCAGACGTGTTGGTGTCAAAGTCGATAGTGATGGCAAGTTAGTTTATACATTAAACCAACCTGCAGCATTCTTCCCAACAATGCTCACTTACACTCCATTCACACCTATTAACGCTAACTTCTATAAGGAAAACGAAAAAACTTATGGTACCAACAAAGATAAGATTCTCTATTGTGGACCATATGTATTAAGTTCTTTCGAAGCTACCGGATTAACCTACAAGAAGAACAAACTCTATTGGGATGCTGATAGTGTTCACCTAAACACAATCAACTACTCAGTTGTTAGTGCTAATACTAATGCTGCCGATATGAGAGTTGCCTTCGATAAAGGTGAAGTTGATGGTTTCGGCTTAAGTAAGACTGATGAAAAAGGTTGGGAACTCTACATTACTGGTCCAGATAATTCTGGTACACTTCAAAACCCATATAGTGCAGTTGTTAACTCACGTGAACTTGATGACGTTGATTACACATGGCACTACACATTGAACCTCAATCGTTCTACAGATCCAGCATCATGGAAGAACTCAACATCCGATACTCTTAAAGGCAAGGGTGCTGAAGAAGGTGCAGCAATCATCGCTAACACAAATAAGGCGATGAAGATTAAAGATATTCGTCAATTAGTGTTAGATGGTATCGACTTAGGAATCTACAACGAATCCCACAATGCACCTGACTTTGATGAGCAATATCAAATCAACACATTCACTCCTCGTGGATACGTCTTTGATCAAACTGAAAAAGACTACGTCGATTACTATTATGAGGAATATGCTGAACAAAAAGGCATCACCGATACAGCTGAAAAGACTGCAGTTGAACAAGTCAAAGAATTAGTTGGTCCACAAACCACTAAAGGTGTTCAATTCGATGATGATCCAACACAAGCTATCAAACCTTGGTTAAATATCAAGACAATTAGAGATAACGCTCATGAAGCAGTTAGACAATATAACGCCAAGAACCCAAGTGATAAAATTTCATTACCTATTCACATCGAATATATGGGTACTGGTGGTATCAGTGCTACACAAATGCCTTTTGAACAAAAGATCGTTGCTTCTTGGAATGAAAGAGCTAACGGTTGTACATTAGCAGCACAACGTGTTCGTGACGGAATTCCTCTATGCTCACTTGAGAACCACGAAGACCTTGATGGTGATGGTAAGATCACAAGCAAGGATATGTACTTCAACATGGAACTCAACGCTATTACAAATAGCTCCGCATGGACTGGTGATACAAACAACGCCTACTATACCTTAGGTACATGGGGTTGGATGGGTGACTATGCTGACCCACTTACCTATGTTCACTGCTACGTCACCAATGGTGAAATGGCAAAACAAATTGGTAATAGAGAAGAATTCGACAACTATATGATGGAAGGTGGCGTACTCGTCAAACAAGAAGGTCATATGTTCGATTCTTATAACGCTAAAGTTGCAGCAGCTGCTGAAGTTAACGAATCACTTAGTGCTCGTTACGAAGCATTCGCTGAAGCTGAATATCAATTACTCAACGAACTTTACGTTATTAAACCACTCTATATGTCCACACAAGGTTGGACCGCAAGTGTCTCTAGAGCTGCTGGTTATGAAAACCCAACCGCTCACTATGGACTTGCAGACCATTGCTTAAAGGGCATCTGGGTACTCGTTGATGTTCCTACAGGTGCAGAACGTGCAGCAGCTCGTGATCTTCAAAAACAAAAGAAAGCTGAAGCACTTGCACTCGTTCACAACGATACAACAAACGCCGAAATCGATATTATTAGATAATAATTAGGTTTCAAAACTTACATTATAATTCAGGGCCGAAGATTACTCTTTGGTCCTGAATTTGTCGCTTAGAAGGGAGAGAATATGGCAGTATATTTAATCGGTTACACATTAATCGCATTAGTCGTACTATTTGTCGTTTTTGTGCAACTAGTTTACCATAGAGTCATCTTTTCAAATAACGCGAAAATCCAAACAATTTTTGGACATCCATTACTAATTTATTCTTTAAGAAGAATTGGTAGTGCTCTTATTTCCATTTTACTTGCCATCATGGCAACTTTTTTCTTAATTAGATTCAAAGTTGAAGCCAATGGTGGTATCGAATTCTGTAAGAAAATTGTTACCAACTGGGACAAGATGAACCCAACCATCGCTTTAGCACAATGTCAAAACGCTAAAGCAAACTTAGGTATTACTGATAACTGGTTCGTTGATCTTGTAACATATTTCTACAACATTCTTCCATTCCCTAAAACCATTTGCCTAACTGGTTATAGTGAAGAAGTAATTGGAGATACTGTTGTTTTTATGGTTAACACAAGTGACTGTAGAAACACAATTATGTACTTAGGAAGAGCGTATTTTACAACTGCCGCTAATGGTCAGTTTGTTACAGATATTATCTTCTCTAAGATGGGTGTATCATTCAAAATTGGTATTATTGCGGTTATTGTTGAAATTGCTCTAGGTTATCCAATGGGCATTTTGATGGCCAAACATAAAGACGGTGTTATTGATAAGGTCGGTAACGCCTACATTATTTCAATCGACGCTATTCCTGGCGTTGCATATTACTACATTTGGATGATTATCCTTTGTACTTTAATTGGTTTACCAAATAGATACGATGTAGCAAATCCACTTACATTATTAGCGCCTGCCTTAACAATGGGCTTTACTGGTATGGCTGGTATTGCCTTATGGGTTAGACGTTATATGCTTGATGAATTTAATAGTGATTACGTTAAGTTCGCTAGAGCTAAAGGCTTAAGTGAAAATAGAATTGCTGCAGTACACGTTTTAAGAAACGCTATCGTACCACTTGTTAGATCAATTCCTGCCGCTATTTTAGGGGCACTTCTTGGCACCTTCTATCTTGAAAATATCTACCACGTTCCAGGTGTTGGTGGACTTTTAGTTGATGCCAATAACACAAATGACTTCTATGTTTTACAAGGAATTATTATTATTTCCGCTTTAATCAGTGTCGTTTCCTACTTATTAGGTGACATTGTTACTGCTATTGTAGACCCTAGAGTCTCATTCACTAAAGAATAGAAAGGAGCGGACAATATATGGAAAATTCAATTAGAGATATTGACAGTGCTATTTACCATAACGTTGAAGATTTATTTACCGTTGTTGGTGAGTCTGAAGAAAGCATTGAAAAACTATCAAGCGCTCCTTATTCATACTGGAGAGAGACATTTAAGCAATTATTCAAACGCCCACTTGTTATCGTTTGTATTGCTTTACTTGTCATTATTTTATTCTTCACAATCTTTGGTCCTATTATGAACTACCATCCGATTGTTGCTGATCCAGCACACGGAGTTATTAGTGCTGAACAATTTGACGCAAACCTTCCATGGAATGCTACAAACTGGTTCGGTACTGGTGGTGCTAATATGGGCTATTTCACAAAACTCGACTTATGGTCCTGCGTTTGGGTTGGTACAAGATTATCCTTAGTGTTAGGCACAGTTGTCGCTTTAATCGACACTGCACTAGGTATATTAGTTGGATCATTGTGGGGTTACTTTAGAAGATTAGACCCAATTCTTATTGAGTTAAGAAACTTTGTTAATAACGTCCCTTCATTATTACTTTATTTCTTACTCATGCAATTCTTAAAACCAAGTTTCTGGGTTATCGTCTTCTTACTTTGTATGTTTGGTTGGTTAGGTCTTGCAGGCTTTATCCGTAACCAAATCATTATTATTAGAAATCGTGAGTATAACATTGCTTCACAAACTTTAGGTTCTTCACCAAAAGCAATGATTACACATAACTTATTACCTTACTTAGTAAGCGTAATTGTTACAGTTGTTTCCACTGCGATTCCTGAAGCTATTTCTAGCGAAGTCGGTCTCGCCTTCTTCGGTTTAAGCTTCTCACCATCGCAAGGAGATATTACTTTAGGTCAACTTCTTACAAGTGTTACCGAGAAAGGTGAATGGATTGATAATCCTAACTTATTAGTGATTCCACTGATTGTTATGATTCCTTTAACCATCGCTTTCTTCTATGTTGGTTTAGCACTTGCAGACGCTACTGACCCTAAAAACCATAGATAGAAAGGAGCCAGATATATGTCAGAAACTAAAGAAAAAGTTCTTGAAGTCAAAGATTTATGTGTTGGCTTCAGATCTCATGGTAAACGTATGGCGGTTATTAGAGGTATTTCCCTTGATGTTTATAAAGGTGAAACCCTCGCAATCGTCGGTGAATCTGGTTCAGGTAAATCAGTTTTCACCAAAACATTCACTGGTATGCTTGATTCCAATGGTTATATTTCCAGAGGATCAATCATGTTTGATGGCATGGATTTAGCCAAACTAAAAACCAGTAAAGATTGGCATGGTATTAGAGGAAAAAGAATTGCTACTATTTTCCAAGACCCTATGACTTCTTTAAATCCACTCTTAACTATTGGTTATCAAATTGAAGAAGTTTTAAGACTTCACCATGGTTTAAGTAAGAAAGAAGCCGAAGAAGAAGCTATTAAACTTCTTCGTAAGGTTAGAATTCCTGATCCAGAAGCCAGAATGAAAGACTATCCATTCCAATATAGTGGTGGTATGAGACAAAGAGTTGTTATTGCCATCGCCTTAGCTTGTAGACCTGAAATCTTAATTTGTGATGAACCTACAACAGCATTAGACGTTACAGTTCAAGCTCAAATCTTAGACTTAATTAGAGAATTACAAGCTGAATATCATTGGACCACAATCTTTATTACTCATGACCTTGGTGTTGTCGCTAATGTCGCTGATAGAATTGCGGTTATGTATGGTGGTCAAATTATTGAATATGGTACTGCAGAAGATATCTTCTATGAACCTGCACATCCATATACTTGGGCACTTTTATCAAGTCTTCCTCAATTAGGAACCAAAGATGAACCACTTGTATACATCAAAGGTAATCCACCTTCCTTTACAAGTGAAATCATTGGTGACGCTTTCGCAATTAGAAATAAATATGCGATGAAGATTGACTATGTACAAGATCCACCTATGTTTAAGATTAGTGAAACCCACTACGCTAAGACATGGTTATTACATAAAGACGCTCCAAAAGTAGAAAAACCAATCATCATTCAAAACTTAAAAGAAAGAATGAACAAAGCTGCTAAAGAGCTTCAAAGAGAGATAGGTGATAGCGATGGAAAATAAAGAAAAGAACTTAGAACCTATCGATAGACGCTATATTGACGTCGAAAATTTAGAATCTAACGTTGTCCGTTCTAACAACGGAAAGAAAGGTCCTAAATTTAAAGAAGATGATAATGAATCTCTCAGCACTCATGCTGAAGGAGATAACATTATCACTCTTTCCCACGTTAAAGTTGGCTTTAAACGTGGTAATACAACTAGAGTCATTCTAGATGATATGAACCTCGCTATTAAGCGTGGTGAAATCTTCGGTCTTGTTGGTGAATCTGGTTCAGGTAAAACCACTGCAGGACGTTCAATTATGAGAATCGTTCCTACAATGGATGGTCAAATTAGATATAACGGCCACCTCATCAGTGGTGATATCGGTAGAGCTCGTGAAAGAGAACTAAAAACTAAGATTCAAATGATCTTCCAAGATCCAAGTGCTTCCTTAAATGATAGAGCGAATGTTGACTATATCATTTCTGAAGGCTTAAGAGCGTTCCATCTATACGACAACGAGGAAGATAGATTAAGAAAAGTTAACGATATGATTCAACGTGTTGGTCTTAGACCAGAACACTTAAAACGTTTCCCACATGAATTTAGTG
>CACYJD010000032.1 GCA_902774655.1 uncultured Erysipelotrichaceae bacterium
ATTAAGTCTGTAAATGCAATCTTATTAACGTGATTGCCTTCACTTCTAAATCTAATAACATATGGTTCGCCTGCTTTAATCTTAGCTAATGCTTCCTCAGGTGTTGTGTTTCTATAAACAGCATATGCGCCATAATAGCCAGGAATTAATTTTTGAGCTTCTTGAACTTCCCTAATTTCCGCTAATTCTTGAGCACTGCAAAAGCATGGATAGGCTCTACCCATTTCCATGAGATGTTTAATACATACTCTATAAATATAGGCGCGATCACTTTGTTTATATGGACCGTATTGTCCTTTTTCTGTATCACCAAGATAACCTTCATCTGGAACAATGCCAAAATAAGAAAGTTGATCGATTAATTCTTTTCCTGAACCACTAACTTCACGTTTTGTGTCAGTGTCTTCAAGTCTGATATAGAAGACACCTTGTGTGTCCTTAGCAACTTTAAAAGCAACTAAACTAGTAAAAAGACTACCTAGATGTAAAAATCCGGTAGGAGAAGGTGCAAATCTAGTAACTTCTGCTCCTTCTGGAAGTGTTCTTGGAGGATATTTCTTTTCAAGATCCTCAATTGTGTCTTTGACATCTGGGAAGATAAATTCCGCTAAATCTTTGTAGGTAACCATAATCTTTTTTAATTTAAACTTGCTATATTATACATCAATCTTTATAATAATAAACGCTGATTTTGCAGATGTAGTTCAGTGGTAGAACACTACCTTGCCAAGGTAGCTATGCGGGTCCGATTCCCGTCATCTGCTCCATGAGATAAAATAACAGTGCGATTGCACTGTTTTCTTTTTATCAAAAATAAGAATAAATCGATGATTATTTCTCACTATCGCTGTCATCGTCATCATCATTAAAAGAATCTAAATCGACGACATTAGGATCAAAATCTGGGTTTTTATCTCTACGAGATTTATCAAAAACTTCAAAGGATTTCTTTAAAAATGCCTTGGTGGTTTCATCTGCTCTACCAAGAGCAATTGATTCTTCTAGATCTTTAAGCAAATCTTCTTTGGCACCTTCGTGGAATTCTTCGAAATGAGATTCAATCGAATAATATAAAACCAAATAAATATAAGGTAGAAAGAAAGACACCACAAAAATGCCCAAAGCTACTCCAAAAATACCAGGGTATGAATATGAACTATTTATAAAGAAATAGCAAAATACAAAGCCAATTATCGAGGCAGAAACATAAATGATAATTACCTGCCATAATGAGGAATAATAATCTTTTGCAAATAAACCTTTAATTCTTTTAAACCCATAGTCATAAATCATATTAGACACAAAAGGCACTTCAGCTATATACATGTATTTAGCGGTAACCCTAACACTATGAAAGAAAAAATGATGTAAAAACATATACCCAGCGCTCATAAAAGCAAATCCACTAGCGATAGGAATAAGAAGACTCAAAGTTGGGTCAGTAACTGCTAAATTATTAAGTATTGAAATGTTTTCAGGAGTTAAATCATTCAATAACGCAGCGTAATCTGGATTAGATAAAATCACAATCGCCGTTGAAGGCATCGCAATAACAAAATATAGGCCAAAGTAAACGCCTAAACTTTTTAATATACCTAGTAGTGACTTAGTCACTCCAAAAAACATACGACTAAAATATAATGCATAAAACTTAAAAAACGCCCCAGAACTATATCCGTTTCCAAGAAGTATGTTATAAATGCACGACTGAAAAGATACAGCGAAAGGCACAAAAATAAAAGGAATAGTAATCACTAAAGAAATTGGCAAAAAATAAGCTAGTGCAAAAATAAGAACAATGATTGTGGAAAATAACGCGCTATAAGCCATATAGTATGGGGCGTTATTTTTATATTCTTTTTGGACTTTATCTTTAACAATATTATTCTTCATCTTTACTTAATTTAGCTAAATCGTTTGCAGTAGCAACGATTTTCTTTTGATCAATATTTGGAATGTCTTTTGATTCCATTGTTTTAATAAATCTTTCTATTTTGTTTTGCATTACTACTCGATGTGTATCAACGGAATAATGAATTTCATTAATTGTTGAGTTCTTCGATAAACAAACTACACCAATAAAGAAAGATTTATCTAAACCAGTAAAACCACAAAGTTTATTAATTTTGTCATCAACAATAGTTAAAGCGTTATCAATAAACTTTTTCTTAGTTTGTTTTCCTTCTTTGAAATAATATAGCCAAGAATTATCTTCTTCTTCCGCTATGACAGCGCCATTAAGGTATAAATCAAAGAAAACATAAATATATTTATTACCAAATAAAGCGTGATTAATATGAATCTTTGTTCCATCTTCACAAACGAAAACCATACTATTTTTGAGCAAATAGTCATTTTTATCCGCTATTTTATATAACTTGGAGCCAACAATTTTTTTATAGTTACTTTTATAAATTACTTTACTCAGTACGGGATAAATAATGAAAAAGAGTATAGCAACTGAACTTAAAATTGCTAAGCCAACAAAAAGATAGAACATAAATCAGATTAATTAAGCAAATTTTTCTGCGGTTAAAATTGCCATTTCTAACATGGTATTTAAACCGAGTTGACGTTCTTCTGGTGTTAATTTATCAATTTTTACAAATGAGTCAGTAACAGTTAAGAAACATAAGGCTCTTTTGTGAAGGTGAGCAGCGTTGACATATAATGCATAACTTTCCATTTCAACACCTAAGACACCTAAATCCGCCCAACGTTTCCAAATATCTTTATCGTAATCATAGAAGATATCCGCACTTAAGATGTTTCCAACATGGTAAGGAACTTTATGTTCTTCAAGAGTGTGAATAGCAGTTGTAAGAACATCCCAGTCAGCGACTGCGCTGAATGTACCATTTAATTTAAATTGGCTCATCCAGTTAGAATCTGTTGAAGATGCGCTGCAAAGAATAACATCTCTTAAATTAATGTTGCTTTGATATGAACCGCATGTACCAACACGGATAATTGTTTCAACACCGTAGGCACTATAAAGTTCGTGAGAATAAATGCCGATGGATGGTTGACCCATTCCACTAGGCATAATCGAAATTCTTACATTATTTTTGGTTAATCCAGTAAAAGCGTTCATGCCTCTAACAGTGTTAACGCAAACGACATCGTGTAAGAATGTATCAGCAATATATTTTGCTCTTTTTGGATCGCCAGGCATTAAAACAACCTTAGCAAAATCACCAAACTTAGCTTCATTATGTGGTGTAGCCATAAATATCCTCCTAATATAGCACATTTATTTTAACAAAAAATATGTCTTAAACATATTGGTAAATTGAAAAATAGTTTTCTTAAAAATTAAATGTATAATGATTATATGATTTTTGATGTTTTACTTCAGCCTTGGCAATTTGCCCTAATAGCGTTAGGTATAGCGCTTCTAGGGGCTATCCTATTCGTATTGACTGGCTTCATTTATGTCAAGAAAGGATATGTGGCAATTATCGAAAGGACTGGACTATATGTGGGTATTTTTGAAAAAGGGTTCCATTATTTTGCCCCTCTACTATATAGAAGAGTAGGTATGTATCCAGTGGGTGAAGCAGAAAGAGAAATAGTAATCGATAAGGTAAAATACTTTGTTAAGTATGAAATAAATGATGTGAAAAGATTCCACTATGTTGGGAATCACGATCTTGAAACTCCACTAAAAGATGCATTAGCAAACAATCAAGACAAGTTAAAAGAAACATTAATTGAAAAATATTCCGCTATCGGAGTTAAATTTATAGGATTACAAAAAGAAAAGAAGAGCTAAGCTCTTCTTTTTTAATCATTAATATCTTTTGGACCAGCGTATTCATCAAACACTCTTCTGAATTGGTCAATACCTTGGATGTGAATGAGGTCACCACCAACAGCGAGTGAGATACGTCCGGTTTCTTCACTTACAACAACTGTAACAGAGTCAGTAATTTCAGAAATACCAATAGCTGCTCTATGTCTTGAGCCATATTTACCGGTTAGAGCTTTAGTTGTAGGAGTATAGTAAACTGCAGCAGCGTAGATTTGATCTCTTCTAATAATGACAGCACCATCATGTAAACGAGTGCCTGGATAGAAGATAGTAATTAACAATTCAGGTGTGATTGGCGCTTCAAGAATAGTACCGCTTTTTGCAATATCATCCATTGGTACGTTTCTTTCAAAAGTCATCAAAGCACCAATGCGGTGTTCGCTTAAATATTTAACAGCGGTAAATACCTTTTCATAAACAAGTTCTCTATCGTAAATCTTGTTAGCATTGAGTTTTCTAGAAAATGGATTTGATCTAGAATTTGCTAATGTATTAACAATCATTGGGCGGAGTTCTTGCGAGTTAATCACTCCAAAGATGGTCATTAATACTGTTGTGGTAATTAACAAAATATAGAATGTGACGCTTAACCCAAAGAACCAAGCAAGTAAAATACCTGCATATAATCCGATAGCAGTATATCTAGCGACTCTTCTTTTGAATAAATAAAACACAAAATATAAAGAAACAGCGATTAATGCTATGGCTAAACCTAAGTCAACCCATAACACCCAATTTGTAAAGGCGAATTCACCTGTTGCAATATTGTACATTTCTGTCCTCCCTACTTTATATTTTTGCTGCTTAGCAGCACAGTCGACAAAGATATTATGCAACGATTTGTAAGTAATTACAATGTAGATTTAATATTAGATACTTGTTATGATTAACTCAAGAGGACTCAAATATGGCAGAAACAAAATTAAGAAAATACAAATGCTCCGTTTGTGGCTATGTAATTGAGATCGAAGGTGAATTACCAGAAGATTTTACATGCCCACTGTGTGGTATGAGTAGAGATTACTTTGAAGAAATCGTTGAATAAGTAATTTAGATAATCAAAAATGGCACGTTTCAAACGTGCCATTTTTTAATTTTAGCCAAGAACCTATTAGAATTTTGACTGATCAATGCCTTTAAGAATTTTGTTTAATGGTTTCATAATCTTAGCGACATTGCCATCAATAAATGGGTTTAATAAATGATTCTTTTCTAATAGAGTAACGAATGGATATTTGCCACCACACTTGCATAATTTAAGGTACTTCTTCCATGCTTTTGGTTGGTTCTTATTCATGGCGTTTAAGAACTGGAAGGCACAGACTTGAGCAAGTGTGTAGTCAATATAATAGAATGGAGAACCAAAGATATGAGATTGTCTCATCCAGGTTGCACCATGTCCAAAGCAACTACATTCTTCATCATAAACTTTGTGAGGAGTGTATTTGCTTTCAATTTCTTTAAAGATTTTGCATCTTTCTTCGTGAGTTGCAGTTGGATGCTCGTAAACCCAGTGTTGGAATTCATCAATTGTAATTCCATAAGGTAAGAATTCAATTGCATCACTTAAGTGAGAATATCTATATTTGTCTGCTTCATCACCAAAGAATTTATCCATATATGGCCAAGCAAAGAACTCCATACTCATTGAGTGAATTTCACAGCTTTCTAAGGTTGGCTGTCTAAAATCACTAGGTTTAATATTTGCGCTTAAGTAACCTTGGAAAGCATGCCCGACTTCGTGAGTTAAGACATTAACGTCTCCTTCAGTTCCGTTAAAGTTGGAAAAGATGAATGGATATTTGTAATCTGGTAAGAAAGTCATATATCCACCAGGTTGTTTACCGGGTCTAGCTTCTAAATCTAATAAATGACGATCAACCATTAAGTGGAAGAATTCACCACTTTCTTTTGACATGTGATCATACATTTCAGTTGCATAACCAACAAGTTCTTCGGTATTTCCTTTTGGTTTTGGGTTTCCACTAGCAAAGCTGATGTTGTAATCGTATGTTTTCATTTTGCTAAATGGGATACCAATTCTCTTGGCTTGAGCTTTATATAATTTTTGAGCCATTGGAACTGCTACAGAAGCAATTTGCTCGCGATAACCTTTAACCATCTTTGCGTCATAATCAGTTCTGCCTAATGATAAATAACCTAATTCAACAAAGTTTTCAAAACCAAGTTTTTTAGCAGCTTGGTCTCTTAAAGAAACTAGTTTTCCGTAGATATCACCGATTTCTTGCTCTTTACTTGCAAAGAACTTATCGACAGCAATTGAAGCCTCACGACGTTCTTTTCTATCTAATGAGGTTGTGAACTTGCCCATTTGAGATAAATTGTAGATTTGTCCGCGGAACTCAATTTGTGCGCTTCCTAAAATACGGTCATATTGTGAACTCAATTTATTAATTTCAACTAATTCAGGAATAATCTTTTCATCAAATGATTTAAGAGAATTCTCAATCTTTTGGAAATAATAAGGAGTGAATTTTTCTTCTAATTCTTTACGATAAGGAACTTCAAGAATTGCTCTATTCCATTTATCAATATAATTAGAAATATAAGGACTCATTTCATCAAGTTGATCTTGAGCCTTTGAAATAACTGGATCAGTTGTGTTACAGCTATATCTGATCGAAATAACTGTAGCTTGAGTTTCATAAGTATCCATAAGTTTATCCATCTTACGAATAACTTTTAATCCAGAACTTAAGTCTTTTGTTTGTTTTAATTCTTCAGTAAGTGCACCGATTTTCTTCTCAAGTGACTTTAAAGAAGGTTTCTTTAGTGGGATTTCATCAAATTTTAAATCTTTATTTGCCATAAATACCTCCTAAGCTTCATAGCGAATATTTAATATTATCAATTATTTATATTTACGCAAATTAAATTGCACTAAATTCAAGAGTAGCTTCAGTGGATGATAATGCCTTAA
>CACYJD010000033.1 GCA_902774655.1 uncultured Erysipelotrichaceae bacterium
AAAGTATAATTAGTCAGCATGAGTTAGAGAAAGTCATGGACAGGGCTCAGGGTGCTGTTATGACAAGCATTATTTAGGATCTTGTCAACAACATGATATTAAAAGTAGTCCACATCATATTATTTATTTACTTGTACTAGTTTTTATAATATGGTATAATATAAGTAGGGAAGGAAGTGTATATTTTATGACGGAAGATGTCAAGGACACAGAAAAACAAGAAGTTACTCCCGCAGACTTACTACTTGAGGAAAACAAGAAAATAAGAGCCGAGCTTGAAGAACTCAAAAAGGAAGTTGCTGAGTATAAAGCTTTCGCCGTTGCAAGCACAAGACGCGTGATTACCAATGAGGAAAGCAAAAAAGAAAACAGCCATGACAAGCTGGACCAAATTGTCAAAGAATATAAAGGAAGGTACGAAAGATGACATTACAAGAAATGATTTCTCAGTTAGATTTATCTCAGGATACTCTAACAGCATTAGCAACGGCTGAGGGACAGACATTTACTGCTGCAGCCAACGAATTTTTATCAGCAATCGTTAATAAGATTTGTTATCAGGTTGTTGAGACCACAAAGTTTGTAAACCCATTCGCCAAGTATAAAAAGTTTGATATTGAATACGGTGCAACAATTGAGAATGTCTTTGTTGAAGTTCCAAGTGGATATGATTACGATAAGGATGCGACAGACCCATTCACAAAGCAAGTGCCTACTGTACAGACACTTTACCTTACTATCAATTTCGAAAGACAATATGAAGTTACAGTACAAGCTGATTTAATCAGACGTGCAGTTCTTTCAAAAACAGGTTTCGATAAGTTAGTAAATACTGTTATTACATCATTAGGAAAAGCCGCTGACCTTGAAGACTACGCAGCTACTCTTAAGATGCTAAATAATACAGATATTATGGCAGGTGGTGCTATTGAGACCCTTGATGTCAGTGCATTAACAACTGATGAAGACAAGGCTAAAGCAATCTGTACTAAGATGGTAGATGTTTCCTCGTCATTCAAGCAGCCTGTTTCTGGTAACAACAACTTAGGTGTTTTAAACCCTACATTAGAAACAAATATTTTACTTGTTGTCAAGCGTGAGGTTTTAAACAAGATTAACTTAGATTTCTTAGCAGGTATCTACAACTTAGCTAAGGTTGATTTAATCAAGAATATTATTGAAGTTGAGAGCTTCCAGTATGGTTCTGGTGATAGCAATATCGATTTTATGGTTCTTGACGAAGATGGTTTTGACATTCACCAGGCACTACGTGATAACGGTCAAATTTATAACCCTAAGGGACGTTATTTTAACCACTTCAGTGACAACTGGAAAGCATTTGGTTTCAAACGTTGGGCAAATTGTAAGGCATTCACAATCAAGTGGACAGCTTAGCCTTTCCTATGGTTGACCACTGCTAAATTAGTGGTGGTCTTCCATTAAATTTAGAAAGGAGTTATTAAAATGATTATAAAATTCTATAATATCCCCGGAATTTCACCTGATAATGAGCCACATTTTGCTTCTGCCACTATCAGAAATCTTACATTAAATAACTACTTAGTAAAATCTTTATCTACATACTATTATCCTGTGCAATATGAGAACAGAATAAAATTAGAAGTTACAGACGTTCCTCTTACATTAGTATATAATTATATTTCAATAGAAATGTATGGAAAAGATTGGTTTTATTTTGTTGATAGTTATAGATATGTTAATGAGAAGATATATTTTGTTAATTTAGCCATGGACGCAATACAAACATTCTACTTTCACATTTCCTTTATAAAGTATGAGGGAAAGCGTAGTTTATTATATACAGGATTAAGAGATAATTTGTCGGTAGATTCAACAGTTTATGTGTCTTCAATAACAGATTATGACGAAGGTAATCCTGGCATATTCGTATTTCAGTTTAAGGACGTGTCAGGTTCTAGCGTTGTATTAGAAGACCCATCTACAGTGTCACCAGCTACTAGACCTCAAGTAGAGAATATAGACGTTACAACTTTTGTTAAGGGTACAAGCATTCAATACACTGATGGTCTCAAAACATTTTTCTTATTATCACCAAGAAGTTTTACTAGCACGTATGTAAATTATTATCGTAGTGGGTCATCATCGCCACAAGGATATAGTTTTACAAGAAGTGATTGGATTTCATTTTACAATAAGTTAGTTAATGACCCTAATGTAGTTAATGCTTATTTTACAACTATATTACCACAAGGTGTTACTTTGGATAGCACTTCAGGTTATAATTTGGATACAAACATAACACTATATAAATATGGTATAATTAAATCAGGTAACTATGATAACTTGACTAATAACATTATTCAAATACAAGATATTAAGTATGGTAGTTTTACAACACCTATTAGGGCTGTTTGTGACAGTAATTATACACAGTTTACAATAGGAGAAGTAAATGATAATGTTATTGTACCAATAGAATTAATTGAGCCTGAAACAACATATGATTTATACGTTACGATGGACTATTCAAGTGGAGTTCGTAATTACTATGTTGACGCTCAGCCACTATTAGATATTAAATTTAGGCATGTATGCAGCTCGATAGAGAGTGTTCAAGTATTTAATGATATGTATAATATGTATCTATCGCAGAATAAGGGTTCTTTAACAACAGGTATGGCATTGCAGAAAACACAATCTTGGGTTAATTTTGGTAACCAAATTTTAAATCAAAATGCAGCCAAAGCATTTAGTGGTGCTACTACAGGTGGTGTTGCAGGTGGTATAGTAGCAGGAGTAGAATCAACGATTACATCAGGTGTAGATTTATTTAATTCATTATATGGTATAGATAAGTCAATACAAGCAGAAAAAGAAAATGCGTATTACTCGCCAGATACAATTAAGCTTGGTAACAATTCAACTAATGATAGGATTAACGGTTTCTTGCATAGAGTTGTAATAGAAACTAGAGTTGCTGATTATCAAGACATTATTGAATTACGTAAATATATAGGTTATTTATCACATGAGGTAATAAACAATAAAACTTTGATAACACTATTAGCTAACTATAATTGGGTTAACGGAAAGAAACTTTTGATGGGTTCAGCAAATTTAAATTTAGCAAGTTTTAACACTAGAGATAATTTAGTAGCCGTTAAAGACCGCTTTGAAAAAGGTGTACGTTTCTACACTAATATTTCAGACTTAGGCAAATAGAAAGGAGTGGTATGGTGAAACCAGTAAATGATATGTCAATATATGACTTTTTCAACCCTAATCAAGCCTTGAAAAAAGCAATGCACGATTTCGGGTTTCCAATGAAAGGTCTACGTTACTTAAAAGATTTTGCAAATACAGACATAGCAATGTTTGAAGAGGAAGACTTGCCCGAAGGATATACTACTAGACTAGTTGAAACTGCACTGTTCTTCAATAATAGATTATGTTGGTATAAGCACAAAGTGTTAGGCGTAATTCTATGTAGATATATTCCAAGTAGCAATTATGACATTAAAATGTTACCTGTGTCAGTAAAGCTAGAAGGATTAAATGGTGCATCAATAGAAGATGATGTTCCATACGAAGATATTATATTGTGTCAAGATAACACTATGGATATCATTCCTGTATTAGCAATGTTTGATTATGTTATGAATATGATACAAATCGAGAATACTCTAGGTGTTCAATTAGAGTGGTTAAAGTTACCAGCTATGTGGTCTGTTCCTGACAAGGATGCTGTAAAGGAAATACAAAATATTTTAGGTGACGCTGCTCAGTTCAAACCATTCGCCGTGGTAGATAACTCAATGAATGCACAGTTCAAGCAAAACGATTTGAAGCTTCCTGTTGACCCTCAAACACTTATTGAATGGTATAAAAACTATAAAAATTGGTGTACAGAGTCTTATGGAATCAGTGGTAATGCTTCACAAAAGAAGGAGAGACTATTAGTAGGCGAAGTTGCAAGTCAAAGTGATTATTCAGATACAGTATATGACGACAGAAAACGAAATCGTGAACTATGGATATCACAATTAAACGATAGAGGGTGGGCTAAAACAAAGCTTGTTGAACGCTACGCTCTTAGACAGAAACAGGAACTTGAATATCAAGTCAGTCAAGCACAAAAGTTGAGAGGAGGCATGAACAATGAATTTGGACAAGGCAATAACAACAATGACTCTAAATGATATTGTACAGTACCACCCAGACGTTCTAGACTTTATGATATTAGATACTCCTGAGCATACTGAAAAGTTTAAGTTAATATTCATGGCTCAGTGGAATTATCACGAAGTAAATTATGATACTGTTGATTTATTCATTCGTAGATGCAGTGACTATTTCACAAAATGGAAGGATTATTATATCAAGTTAATAAACTTATATGAAACCGAAATACAAGAACTAGCTGGTACAGTAGAAACCGAACACAGTGATGGTTCAACAACTGATGTACGCGATGAGGACAGCTCAGCTACAACAGAGTATGGTGCAACCTCAGACAGTACATTTTACGACTTACCTAATGGTTCTGGTGATGGTTATCCAACTAACAAGTCGTCAGGCTCAACAGGTGGCAGTGATACATTAACAAAGCAATATAACACGAATAACAACATAAGTAGAGAAACTGATAGAACGTTATCCAAAGTTAATGTAGTAGAGCAAAGAGAATTAGCTTACAAGCACATGCATAATATTATGCTTGAGTTCAGCGAAAAATTCTCTCCTTGCTTCTGCAAAGTTTATCTATGATAGTGACAAGGGTAATCGGCTCGCCCTTAAAACTATAGAAAGGAAGAGTTATGAAGAACTTCTATGATGTTGCTGATGTAACAACTTCAGCAGTAGGTGTTGGTTTTGGCATTAACAATATCTACTCAACATTAGGTGTAATTCTGTTGATATTATCAATAGCAAACATTTTGATAAAGGCAGGAATTGCAATCTATAATGCCATTAAGAAAAAACAAGTCAATAAGATACCTGAAATTATTGACGATACAATTGACAAATTAGAGGAGGTTCACAAAGATGAATAAAGTGACACAATCAATTTACAAGAAAAAGGTTGACGACCTTGAAAATGATGTAAAAGAATTACAAGAAAATCCAACACCTCATTGTTACGTTATTGCATTGAATGGTAAAGGACTTGTTAGTGTAACTTTTTACGTACACACATTACAGGAAATTGCGTTAACAGGAAGTAATATGTTTGATTATATACTAGAAGCAACAAAAATTCATAATAATCATGTATATTCTTTAATGACAACAGGTGTTTACCAAGTGACTGATGCATCGTCCGCTGATTATGGTGTGTGGTCTGTTGATAGTTTAGGAGCATATCAGAATTATCCGGGTGAGAGTGTAACAGGATTAAAAATCAAAGCTACAAAAACTGGTACACCGGGTGCTAGTAAAATAATAAGTATAAGTAAAAATGACTTTATTTCTATTGCTAATAATATAATCAAGTTATATTAGGAGGTACATATGAACGCAAGACACGGATGCTGGACAATCCCACAATTATTGTTAGACTTAGAGGCTAGAGTTAAGGCGCTAGAAGAAAATCTATTAGGTTACGTACACCACATTTCATTTACTGCTAGTACCGTAGATGTAATAAACTTAGATATTGTCAACGATACGAACAAGCCATTTACCAGTGATACCCTAATGCAACATTTGCTTGCTTTACCAAACAATACTCGTATTATGTGTACAGGTCGTAATTTGCAAGATACAGCTATCGTATCATTAAAAAGGGCTGATAGCGAAATTAGTGCAGACCTTGTTGACACAGATTCAAATAATTTCACTAGCCTAACGCTATATACTGACTACATCGAGCCAATTCGAAGCCAATCTAATTAGTACTTACAAACAACGCCCCCAAGAGCGTATCTTGGAGGTGTTCTTGTAGGTATTAAGGGAACTGTCACTGTATGATTATTATCCCATGGTTACACAGGAATGTGGGGATACGTTCTAACCAGACGCATACATACACCCTATGCTTACATAAATAAAAGAGAGGACTGCAACCTACGGGTAAGCAGAGTATCCTCTCTTTTTCTTTTTATACGTATTCTATCCAAAAATTAACTGTGCATTTGATACCATATTTATTTTCATAATACCGAACAGCTTCTTTAGCATTGTCTGCATTATAGTATGTATTTCTACGTTCCTTACCATTATAAAATGTAACGTCAACGTGATATACTATTCCAAGTTTACCACCACTTTCTTTCACAACGGCAAACCTCCTTATAATATTTATTGATGTCAATAAAAACTGATATAGCACCATTAACAGCTTCTTTCATAATGTTACCTTTGCCATAAATAAACACGTTCCAAAATTCTCCTTTAGGATTGTATGTAAAATCATAAGTTAAATTAACATCTTTTAAGAACTTTTTAAATCTTTCAAAGACAGCTTCTTCATGGAATGTAACCTCCAAATGAAAACGCTCGTCTTCACCTTTTACTTTTTCTTCGAGTTCCTCACAATAAGAAATCACT
>CACYJD010000034.1 GCA_902774655.1 uncultured Erysipelotrichaceae bacterium
CTGATGTACAAGGTTACATAGATTCTGTAGGTACAATTGCAAAGAATTATGAATATGTAATCCAACAACATCTTTCTCAAGTAAATCTTTGCTACTTTATTGAATAAGCGAAAAACATTAAAAGAGGCGACTTCTTATATGTTTTTTGAGAAAAAAGTATATCTAAAGAAGTTTCTAGAATAGGTGATATAATAATTGACATGGAAATTAAATTCTTTAATTCATTAACTAATAAAATTGAAACATTCAAACCTCTTAAAGAGAATGAGGTTTCAATGTATTGCTGTGGGCCAACAGTTTATGGCGATGCTCATGTTGGTAACATTAGACCAGCAATTGTTTTTGACACAATAAGAAGATTTTTTGAGTATCTAGGTTACGATGTTAAGTTCGTCTCAAACTTCACTGATGTCGATGACAAAATTATTAATAAAGCTTTACAAGAAGGTGTTTCTGAAAGTGTTATTACAGAAAGATATATCGCCGCTTATAAAGATGTTTTAAGCAAACTAAATATTAAACCACATTATAAAAATCCAAGAGTAACTGAATACATGGATCAAATTATCAGTTATATCGACGATTTAGTAAAAAGTGGAGCAGCATATAACATTGATGGAGATGTGTTCTTCTCTGTCCCAAATGTTAAAGATTATGGTGAATTATCTAATATGAAAGTCGATGATTTAGTTGTTGGTGCTCGTATTGAAGAAAACTCCAAGAAACATTCGCCACTAGATTTTGCTCTCTGGAAAAAGACTGATGCCGGTATTAAATGGAATTCTCCTTGGGGAGAAGGTAGACCAGGTTGGCATACCGAATGCTGTGTCATGATTGACTCTATTTTTGGAACCGAAACAATAGATATTCATGGTGGTGGATTTGACCTTAAATTCCCTCATCACGAAAATGAAATGGCTCAAGCTAAAATGCATGACCATAATAAATTAGCCAGATATTGGATTCATAATGGCTTTGTAAACTTTGGTAACGAAAAGATGTCTAAGTCATTAGGCAACGTTGTATTAGCCAAAGACGCCATTGAAAAATTTGGTGGCAACGTAATGCGCTTACTTATTTTATCCGCGCATTATCGTGCGCCTGTTCAATTTACAGAAGATACTGCAAATTCGGCTAAGGTTGAATACGAAAAGATTTGCAAGGCTGTTCAACAACTCGCTCTCACTATTCAAGTTAATGGTGGAAGTCTTGATAACGAATTAGAACCACACATTGATGGTTTCTTAGCCGCATTAGCTGATGATATGAACACCAGTAATGCATTTACAGAATTATTTGCAGAAATCAAAAATGCGAACGTAAAATTGAGATCAAATCCTATCGATATCAATTATTTACAACAGGGTCTAAAAAATATTCTTACAATGTTAGATATTTTTGGAATTTGTGTACCTATTAAACGTTTGAAAAGTGACGATATTGCCTTATATAATGAGTATGTTAACTTGAAGAAAGAGAAGCGTTTCGAGGAATCGGATCGCATAAGAAAAATGCTTCAAGAGAAAGGTATTTATTGATGATTCAAGCCATCTTCGGCCGCAACACTGTAATATCTAGTCTCGAAAACAAAAGAGTTACTAAGATCTATCTAAAAGAGGGTTTCAATGATTCAAAAATCCTCAAGCTTATCAAAGACAATAATCTAAAACCTCTTTTTGTTTCTGTTAGTCAATTAGATAAATTAAGTGATGGTGGAAATCACCAGGGTGTCGTTGCTTATACTTTCGCTTTTAAGTTTACACCTTTAGAATCGTTAATTGCTCAATGTAAGGCAAAAGATAATGCTTTAATTTTAATATTAGATGAGATTAACGATCCTCATAACTTTGGGGCAATTATTCGTAGCTGTGATGCCTTTGCAGTAGACGGTATTATCATCAAATCACGTAATCAAGTCCAAGTAACTTCTACAGTTTATAAAGTTTCAACTGGAGCAGTAGATTACGTAAAAATTAGTCAAGTTACTAATCTAAATAATGCAATTAAAAGTCTAAAAGATGCTGGCTTCTGGACCTATGCAGCAGCGGGTGAAGCAAAGGACTCATATCTAAATATAAATTGGACTGGCAAGAATGCTTTAGTATTAGGCAATGAAGGCGACGGTGTTTCTAAATTAGTTAGAGACAACTGTGATGCTCTCATCAAGATTCCTATGTATGGACACGTTGATTCTTTAAACGTTTCTGTAGCATGTGGAATACTTATCTCTTATATTAAAAAGTAGTTTTTCTCTTAACTATAATTAACAGATAATTAGTCAATCAAAAAGTGCATTTTAAATCTACACAAGTAATGCATATTTTTAAAACACGAATTTTCAAGGAGTTATCTTAATGGACGAGTTTTTAATCGCAAAGCTTACTAAAAAAATGAACAAAGGCTCAAAAAGAGCTGAAGAGGACCTATTAAATCTATTTCTAGAATATTCATATGGAATAGTTATAAATATGGCAAAATCTATAGGCTTCGCATCATATGAACCTGGTGATACAGATCATATTATTTATTCATGTTTTGGTTATTACAAGTCAACGTATTCAGTCAATAAAGGACCTGCTGTAACATACTTTAGATACTTACTCACCAAGAAGCTTTATGCATTTTTATCAGCAGAATATCTCGAATATTCAAAGGTATATTTAAGCCTCGATAAATGTACTTGTGAAGATGGAGATCCTTTAATTGAAACTATTAACTATAAGGAGATTGATGACACCAAAGAACATTTAAATATTTCATGCGTTATCGATGAAATGTTTAAGCGCTCAAGATATTATGAACCAGGGACTAAAACAAGACTGCTTAGAGATCTTTATCTATTAAGAATGGCAGGTTATAACACAGTAGAATCAGCTAAAATTCTAAATATTTCAGTTAGAACAATTCAGAGAGTATTCAATAAGTATGATGCAGATGATAGTCCCGTTAGAAGAGATATTCTTAAGCATATTAAAAAATAGGCAATCTTCTTAATTGAAAATACATCTACATAAGTAGATAATATAGTTCGAGGTAGAAGTATGGCCGAGAAACAAAACCCATTTAAAAAACTTGAACCTAATAAAGACACACACTTTAAGAAGATTATTGCCGTAATCTCCGGAAAAGGCGGTGTTGGTAAATCATTAGTTACATCATTGTTGGCTTCTCAATTATCAAAAAGAGGTAACAAAGTCGCTATTATTGATGCTGATGTTACAGGACCATCAATTCCTCAAGCATTTGGTTTACAAAACATGATGGCGGACTCAAATGGATCGGTCATTTATCCAGTTCAAACTAGTACAGGAATCAAAGTAATGTCTACAAACCTCTTGCTTGAAGATGATGAAGCTCCAGTTGTTTGGAGAGGACCTCTTGTAGCAAGCTTTGTCCAACAATTATTTACTGATGTCGAATATGGTGACATTGATTATTTGGTTGTTGATATGCCACCAGGCACTGGAGACATTCCATTGACAGTCTTCCAAGTAATGCCTGTTGATGAAATTGTTGTTGTTTCTTCACCTCAAGAACTCGTTTCAATGGTCGTTGCAAAATCCATTAATATGGCAAAGATGATGCACATCGAAATTGCCGGTTTAGTGGAGAATATGGCCTTTATTGAGTGTCCAGACTGTGGAAAGAAGATTACAGTCTTTGGCACTGGTGACTACACCAAAGAAGTTGAAAAATCAGGTTTACAAGTAATTGCAGAAATTCCTATTGATCCACGTCTTGCCGCTATGGTTGACGCTGGTCGAATTGAAGATTACGAAACTGATGTTCTTGATAAACTTATCGAAAAAGTTTCTATAAAGTCATAAGTATTTGACTTTTGTAGTAGTAGTGAGTATGATTTGTGTTAAAGATTTGATAGTAGGATAACCTAAAGATGCGTAAGAAAATAATTTTAATATGCTCAACTTGTCTAAGTAGAAACTACACAACAACAAAAAAACAAGAAGGTTCTACATCACGTCTAGAATTGATGAAATTTTGTCCAAAATGTGGAAAGATGACTCTCCACAAAGAAAGCAAATAAGGAGGTAAATTCATGACCCCAAAAAAGTATGTCCAAGAAGTTGTTAGAGAAGGCCGCCGTGTGCGTTGGCCAAAGCGCGATACATTTATTCCTGTATTCGTTGCTGTTTTAGTTACTTGTATCTTCTGCGCTCTTATTCTTTCATTAGAAGACTGGGCTGCAGGTACACTTATTCAACAACTAAAGAATTTATTCTCTGGAATTAAAGGTTAGTGAGGAGATAAGAAATGTCGAACGTTAATAATTTAGCTGAAAAACATTGGTATATTGTCACAACAAATAGCCAACACGAAAACAAAACTGCTACAAACTTACGTAAAAGAATTGAAACTCTTGGATTACAAGATAACATCTTCAACGTATTAGTTGCAGAACAAGAAGTTGATGTCTTAAAAGATGGACTTCCAACTGGTAAGAAGAAAATGAAAAACCTCTATCCAGGTTACATCTTTGTTGAAATGATTATGACCGATAAGATTTGGTTCTTAGTCAGAAACGCTCCAGGTGTTACCGGTATTGCTGGTTCTAGTGGTGGTGGTCAAAAACCTACACCAGTTAGTAGAGAAGAAATGGAACCAATTCTTAAAAGAATGGGTATCATCGACTCCGCTATGTATGATCGTTATCAACCAGGTGACTATGTTAAAGTTATTCATGGACCACTTGAGAATAGCGAAGGTAAGATTATCTCAATTGATAAAGAAACCGGCTTATGCAGAGTTGAAATCATCTTCTTTGGTAGACCAACTCCAACTGACTTAGACTTCTCTGAAATTGAAAGAATCTAAGTTATCAATCAAACATTAATTGCAAGTCCTATGACTTGCTTTTAATTTATACATCTTGAACTAATCTTATTTTATAAATAAAATTAAAGACACAATGAGTAAGCAATACCCTGATACAATAGGCAAATTCAAAAGATATACTAAAGAACCTAACGCTATTTCTTATGGCGCTGTTTATACACGCACAGTTATGATGGACGTGCCATATGAGAAAAGAAGAACTTTAAGGGTTTATTTGCCTGAGGATTTCTCGTTTGATAAGAAATATCCAGTAATGTATATGTCTGATGCCCAAAACGCCGTTGATAGATATTCGTCTGCATATGGTGAATGGGACATTGACGAACATATTCATCAGCTATTAGCCGAGGGTTATCCTAGTTTTATTGTTGTAGGCATGGATTGTCCTAAAAATCCTATGCATAGAATGTGCGAGTACACGCTTCCTAAGTTTAAAAGAATAAAAAACGATTTCGATGGAGAGATTTACATCGATAGTTATGGCAGGGAATATGCCGAGTATTTAATTAATAAAATAATGCCTGAAATAAGAGCAACTTTTCCTATAAAAACCGATAGGAACTCGACTGCTTTTGGCGGAAGCTCTATGGGAGGCCTTATATCTTTTGATATTGTTACTGAATATAAAGATGTCTTTGGATACTCTTTATCATTCTCTCCTGCATGCGGATTATTTGAACCACACGTTTATAAAAACGAACTAGATAAGAGAGCGTTTGATACAACTCAAAAAATATATTTATATTGTGGCGGTTTAGATCTCGAACAAGTTCTATTACCTGGTACTAAAACTTTATATAGTTATTTACAAAATAGAGGCTATTCAGCTGAGAATATAGCCTTAAAAATAGATTTAAATGAAACTCATAACGAGGCTGCTTGGAGTAAATATTTCGTGGAAGCAGTCAAGTTTTGGCTTAAATAATATATCTTTAATCTAAGATTATTTATGAAATATGAATAATTGTTCATATATTAATTGACAATATGAATGACTGTTCATATAATATCTTCGAGGTTGATAGATATGTTTAAATTACCAACAGAAGAAGAGATTGATTTAATGGAAGGCTTGCTCAATGTAGCAAGTGACTCAACAAGACTCAAAATATTGTGCGCTTTGCTTAACGGTGAAGTTGAACCAGTTGAGAAAAGTGTAAGTGAGTTAGTAGTGGAAGTAGGGGTTTCTCAATCCTTAGTTTCTCATCAATTAAAAGTCTTAAAAGATGCGGATCTTGTTGATTTTAGAAAAGATAAAACCAGAAGTTTCTACTATCTAAAAGACGAACATGTAAAGCAATTACTCGAAGTAGTTTATGACCATATCCGTGAAAAAATGTAATCATGGAAAAAGTAAGATATATTGTTAAAGGTTTTGATTGCCCTAATTGCGCAGCTGCAAGCGAACAATATCTTAGAAAGCTGGATGAATTTTCTGAGGTAACGCTTGATTTTAACAATGGATATTTATACTTAACATTCAAAGATAAAAAGTTAAAAAAAGAACAGGTTCTCGCCTTAATTAAAAATTCCACTGATGATGACATTGAATTATTTGAAGAAGACGAAGAGCTTAAAGAGACCCACGAAAAACTATTTACTAAGGATACTGTAATTCTATTGATAAGAATACTTTT
>CACYJD010000035.1 GCA_902774655.1 uncultured Erysipelotrichaceae bacterium
GAAATTTTCACCATCGAATAATAGAGCTTTCCATCCATTATGTGATGCGCTATAAGATTCTCTTAATGTTGTAGCAACATATTTGAATCCAAATTCTTTTTGCATCTTTTTAAAGATATCTTTATATCCACTAGCATCTGTCTTTCCTTTAGTGACATCACTATCGGGTTTAAATCCTAAACAGTTTTGCGCATCTTCTTCATTTCCAATGCAAATATCAACATATTGCATTAATGGTTTCATAACCTTTTGAGCCTCGCTTGTTGACCATAATTTCTTTCTATAATTAAGATCACAAGAAACCAAAACACCTAACTTCTTAGCGGTTTTACATGCTAATTCAGTAATCTTTGCACAGTTTTCACTTAAGGCTGGTGTGATACCTGAAAAATGGAAAACATCAGCGTCTTTAAGTATTTTTTCAAAATCAAATTCAGATATTTCACTCATTGAAAAAGAACTGTGTTTACGGTCATAAATCACTTTGCTTGCTCTAATGGAAGCACCTGTCTCTAAGTAATAAATTCCGAGTCTATCTCCACCGAAATTTATATAATCGGTTTTAACACCTTCGACTGTTAAGCTTCTTAAAGCACCCTTTCCTAAATCGTTATTAGGTAATTTGCTTACAAAATATGCATCGTGTCCATAGTGGGCTAACGAGACTGCAACATTGGCTTCTCCCCCACCATAACAAACACAAAAATTATTAGTGCCTTCAATGCGTTCATTACCGTTAGTAGATAATCTCAGCATGATTTCACCTAAAGTAACAATTTTTCCCATAAGTTCTCCCACCAATCTATTCTTTTGTATTATTCACCAAATATAAGAGTGATTATGCTTTTACCCTTTTTATAAGTGTAACTTCTATCCTTTGTAAGTGATGCAACTAGTGATATACCAAATCCACCAGGTACAATATCTTCAACATTATCCGTACCTTCTTCGATATATTTTTCTATCATATTTTCAAAAGGATCAAATTTGCCACTATTTGAAGTAATAACAACTTTTAATTCTTTTTTGAAATATTCAAATTGAAGTTCAATCTTTAAATCATCTTTCTTTTCGTAAGAAATCAAATTGTTTAATAATTCATCTAAAGCAATTCCTACCTTGGATTTGATTTCTCCGTTAATTGAAGGATATGCTTTCATAAATTTATCTGTAGCGTCTTCGATAATTGAATAATCTTTTGCGTCATAAATGAGATGAAGCTTATTATCTAGTCTAGTTAAAGTTACCATGGTAACATCATCAAATTGCTCTTCGTTACCGACAAACTTCTTAAGATTTGCATTGAATAATTCAATTCTTTCTTCCAAAGGAAGATTAATAGAATCTTCTAATGTCTTTTGGATTCTATCATATCCAAATTCTTCTTTTTCTTTATTAATCGATTCGTTTAATCCATCGGTAAAGATGAAGATAGAATCATTTGTTTCAAATCTTGTTTGTTCTTCGTGATATTCAATATTTTCTTCTCCTCCGAGAACAAAGTTGGAGTCTCCATCAAGCTTATAAACTTGATTTTGATGGACTATATATGGTTTTTCGTGTCCAGCATTAACATAACTCATGACATTATTAGTGAAATCAATCGATGCTATGAATGCTGTTACGAATAATGATTCTTCGTTATTAATTGTTAATTCGTTATTTGCTTCGCTGACAGCGTCCACTAAAGATAATCCGCTTAAAATCTTGGACTTAATTAGTTCTTTAGCTTTCATCATAAATAACGCAGCAGGAACTCCTTTACCACTTACGTCAGCGATAAGGACAACGAATTTATCTTTGTTATAGAAGTAATCATAGAAGTCACCGCCTACAACTTTTGCAGGTTTAATGTATGAAACTAAATCCAAATTACCATCTACGTATTTATTTGCAGGCAATGAATTAAGTTGAATCTTACTTGAAACTTCTAGATCCGCTAATCGTCTTTCGTTTTCTTTTGCTTCAGTCTTAATAATGGAAACGTAGTTAGCAATTTCTTGCTCCATAAGTTCAAAGGAAGATGAAAGTGAGGCAATTTCGTCATGCATTTTGAAGTTTAATTTAGTAGGTTTAATTTCTCTCTTTTCCTTCAAATCAGCGGAGATCATATCGGTTTTTTTAGTTAAGATATTAAGATTACGAGTGATCGCTAAGTGTGCTAAAAGCATATAAACAAGAATAGTAATGACCATAACGCCAGAAATAATACCTAGCTCGGTTAATAACATCTTTCTATTTTGTTCTTTAATCGCAACAGTATCGTATTCAATATACAAAAAAGCAACTAATGTGGCTTCGCCATTTGTTTCATATTTATAAATTGGTACTTGTCGAGTTAAATACCCAGCAAGCATATATCCGGCGTAACCTTCATCATCAGCTTCAGTCTTATAATCAGCTTCTTGAATTACATAATGGCTTGAAGGTAAGTGATAAAATGAGTCAGCAAGATCGCTATTAAAAATACGTGAATCATTTATGAATACTAATCGGTCACCATCATCGTCTTCGTCGATAAAGCAAACATATGCTGCTCTACCACTACTTGCAAGGTGAGCAGAAATTAGCATTTGTGAAAGTTCATGATAATCTGCCTGGAATTGGAAATATTCTGTTCGTCCATCCATAGCGTCTGGACGTGGAAAAATCCAAGGTTGTTTAGATTTGAAATAGGCTTCATATTCATCAAAAGAAGAGAAATCTTCTAGAGTTTTATCGTGAATATCTTCGTCAGAATAAATGCCTAAAATATAATCCTTAATATTAATTAAACTCTCTACTAAAGCAGCGCTTGTTTCACCTTCAGTGTACTTGTATTCCATGCTATAAAGAGCTTGGTCAATGTTATCAACCAATGCTTCTTCGCTTCGCTTTGTTTGAATAACACCAGACACTGTTAAAGCAACGCCAGCAGCAATACTACTAGCAAGTACTCCAAGTAATCCAATCTTTAGAATAATAGGGAATTTAATTTTCATAGAAATTATTTAATTGTGAGAATGTTGATAAATCCTGTGACCTTAAAAACTTCTTGGCAAACGTTATTAACGTTATGAATTTCTAATTTTTTGTTTTGTTTAGCTAAGTCTTTCTTAAGGGCTAATAAAAGTCTTAATCCAGCAGAAGAAATATATTCAGTATTTTTCATATCAAATACTACTAATTCTTCATTAATGGCCTCGTTCTCAAGTCTTTTGGACAATTCAAGGGAAGAAACAGTATCTAATCTTCCAGCAAATTCAATTGTCATTACTTCACCATGAGATACATTAATTTCCATAGAGATTACCTCCTACTAATATATTAGTAATGTAATTTTATCATAAATGATATCAAATGATTACCAATTATTATGACTACGAAAAGAATAAAAAAATCGCGCAGATTTAACTACGCGATTATAATTGGTTAACTAATGATTAAATATGGAAACCTGCAATATTAGCAGCTGTTGTAGAACCGGCATAAACAACATTGTTATGATAACCAGCTTTTAATTCAAGATTTTCACCAAGTTGGCCTCTTGCCCAGTCTTGTAATAAGAATAAGTTTTCATTGTTGTTGTTTTCTGCAAACTTAGTAGCAACATCAATTGATGGTAAGAATACCGCAATTAAAGCATCTTTGTCTTTTTCAGCACCTTTGGTAGCAACAATAGATCCTTTGATTTCAAAGCCTTCTACGTTGAGACCTTTGATGTATTTGACTGTTTCTTCAACGCCATTATGAACATCAACAGAATAGCCTTTTTCTTCTAATTTTTTGCCTGTTGCAGCGTGATCAAGTGTTTGGGAGCATCCACCTAATGCGAAGGCTCCAACAAATAAAAGTGTTGTAAAGAATTTTTTCATTGTCTATCTCCTTTTTTGATATTCTATTCTCGCTACGAGTAATAGATATTACTATAATACTATTAAATCGAATATATTGCTTTAAAAAAATGAAAAAGAGGCCAATATATGCCTCTATTTCTCAATTTTTACCATTTCCATGAATGTGTCTGGGTGGTCTTTTTGGAATATTTCGTTGCAAGTCATAATCGTCACTAAATTCTCAGTTTTCGATAAATTCATGATGTTATGAGTCCAACCAGGAATCATATAAACTGCTTCAATCTTGTCACCACTAACTTCAAATTCAACAAACTCACCAGTGTTTATATTTCTTTCTTGAATTAAAGCATGCCCACTTACAACGATGAATTGTTCCCATTTCGAGTTGTGCCAATGGTTACCTTTTGTAATTCCAGGCTTTGAGATATTTACTGAGATTTGTCCACAGTCGAGAGTGTGAACTAATTCTGTAAATGATCCTCTATCGTCAACATTACTCTTTAATGCATATTTGAATTTCTCTTTTGGTAGATAACTTAAATACAATGAGAATAGTTTCTTTTTGAATGAACCATTAGGCATTTTAGGCATCATTAAAGAGATTGGTTGTTCCTTAAATTCATATAGGAAATCCACTATTTCACCTAGAGTAACCTTGTGAGTTACTGGCACAATACAATACTTGCCATCATCTTTAATGATAGGTTCTAGCCCATCATAATCAGCATGTTTTTCTTTACCTTCAAGTAAGTCAAACATACCTTCAACTAAATCATCAATATATAAAAGTTCAACAACATTACTTCTATCGCTTATTTGGAATGGTAGATCATTAGCAACAGCGTTACAGAAAGTTGAAACTGCAGAGTTATAATTTGGTCTACTATGGCCCATTAAGTTAGGGAATCTATAAACTGCTACTTTTACATTGTTTTGTTTTCCGTATTCAAAGAATAATTCTTCACCTGCTAATTTGCTTCTTCCATACTCGCTATCATATCTACCAATCAAAGTGGCTTGAATTGAACTAGAAAGCATAATAGGCGATTTGTTTCCACATTCTTTTAGCGTTTCAAGTAAGGTTGATGCAAATCCAAAATTGTTCTTTAAAAACTCTTCTTTATCTAGTGGTCTATTGACACCGGCGAGGTTAAATACAAAGTCACATTTTGAGCAAAAAACACGCAAGTCCTCAAGTGAATTGTCGATATCGTACTCAAAAATCTCCTCGATGTTAAGGTTTGGTCTAGTCTTATTTTTACCGTCTCTTATGTTCTTTAAATTATTAACAAGAGCGGTACCAACCATTCCTTTTGCGCCAGTTACTAAGATATTCATTATTGATCTTTTCTCCAAACCATTCTATTAACAATGTTGGTGTAGCTTTGAATGATTCTAACTACTTTCATAGATACAGATGTATCAACGTAGTCTGGGCATGGTTTACCCAATACTTTCTCTTGCTTCATTCTAATAGCCATATCGGTTGCTTGAATTAATTCATTTGTGGTAATTCCCGCAATGATGAAGTCGCCTGCTTCAATAGCTTCAGGTCTTTCAGTTGATGTTCTAATGCAAACTGCAGCGATTGGGTTTCCAATAGAGAGATAGAAACTACTTTCTTCTGGAAGAGTTCCACTATCGCTAACGACAGCTAATGCGTTCATTTGCAAATTGTTATAGTCATTGAAACCAAGTGGTTCATTAACTCTTACTCTAGGATCAAGTTTAAATCCACTTGCTTCGAGTTTCTTTTTACTTCTTGGATGGCAACTATAAAGAATTGGCATATCATATTTTTCTGCTAAAGCATTGATAGCGTTGAATATGTTATAGAAATTCTTATCACTATCAAGATTTTCTTCTCGATGAGCGCTTAATAAGATGTAATTATCTTTCTTTAAACCTAATCTAGATAATACGTCACTCTTCTTAATTTTATCCAAGTTCATAGTGAGAACTTCTGCCATTGGAGAACCAGTAACATATGTTCTTTCTTTTGGCATACCACATTCAATTAAATATCTTCTTGCAGCTTCACTATAAGGAAGATTTACATCGCTGATAATATCAACGATTCTTCTATTTGTTTCTTCAGGAAGACATTCATCTTTGCATCTATTACCTGCTTCCATATGGAATAAAGGTATATGTAATCTTTTAGCATTAATCGCGCTTAAGCAACTATTTGTATCTCCTAACACTAATACTGCATCTGGTTTAAGTTCAACCATTAAGTCATATGTTTGAGAAATAATATTTGCGCATGTTTCGCCTAAATTCTTACCTGCGACATGAAGCAAGATATCTGGGCCACCAAGTTCAAAATCTTCCCAAAAAACTGTAGAAAGATTCTTGTCGTAGTTTTGATTTGTATAACAAATTAAAGTATCGAGATATTCTCTACTTCTTTTCATTACCGCGGCTAGTCTAATAATTTCAGGTCTAGTACCAGCTATAATGAGTAATTTAACTTTTCCGTTATTTTTAAATGGCATTAGAAGATACCTCCACTTTTATTTTATTCGTGTTGTCTAACAGGTCCACCAAATAATTCTAGTTTCTTAAGTAATTGTTTCATACC
>CACYJD010000036.1 GCA_902774655.1 uncultured Erysipelotrichaceae bacterium
CCGGAAACCCAAATCGCGAAGGCGATATTGTTACTTTTGATATTTTAGAAGATAGCGACTATCATGGCGCTATAGCGGAAAGTGATAAAGAAGTAGGCATTGCTAAATATGCTAGCTACGTTCAAAGCATTAGAGATACTAACCCTGGTGGAACAGTATTAATCTCTGGTGGTGATATGTGGCAAGGCACCGCTGATAGTAACTTAACAAGAGGTCAATTGATGACTTATTCCATGAATGTTATGGGTTACGATTCAATGGCTTTAGGAAACCACGAGTTTGACTGGACCGAAACATTTATTAAGAATAATAAAGACCGCGCTATGTTCCCATTTTTAGCCGCAAACTTATATGACACAAGAACTAATCAAGTTGCTGACTTTGTAAAAGAATACGAAGTTATTGAACGTGGAGATTATAAGATTGGCATTATTGGCACAATCGGTGACTCAGTTAAGAGTGCAATCTTAGCGAGTTCCGTTGAACATTTTGAATTTAAAAAAGAGGCTCAAATCATTGGTAATCTCGCTGATAAACTTAGAGAAGAAGAAAACTGTGACATTGTTATTTGGTCATCCCATAAGGATTTAACCGAAGTTAAAAGTGACCTTGCAGTTGCAGGTATTGAAAAATTTGATGCTGTATTCTCTGGCCACACCCATAGTGATTTAGTTGATGAAGTTAACGGACTTCCAATTGTTGAAACCGCAGCGTATGGTAGAGGACTCGCACATGTTAAATTAGAATTCAATGTTACTACTAAAGAAGTTAGATGCGCTTCAAAAGAAGTTCATACACCTTTAGTACAAGCAGGTAGTTTAGCACCTAACACTGACATCAATGCTTTAATCGCTCAATATAATGCAAAATATATTGCTCCAGTTAAGAGCAGAAGATTAGGCAACTTTATTGATGATTTCTCAACTTCTGATTTATGTAATGTTGCTGTCGCTGCAATGTATAAACGCACAACTGCAAAATTTGATACAGAATTAAGATATATTGCCGCTGTTCATAACAACAATGGTGGTGTTCGTAAAGCAATCAGCAAAGGAACTGTCACATACGGAACAATTTATGAAACATTCCCATTTGATAATGAGATTTGCTATGTTCCAGTTAAAGGTAGAAAACTTATCTCATTATTAACTACGCCTAATAACTTAGGTTATTATCATGAAGCCGGATTGAAATCCGAAGATATTGATAGAAACACTTTATATTACGTTCTTGGAACTGACTTCTTACTTGGCGACATGCTTGCAACCTATGTTGATTCATCAACCGAAGTTATCTATACAGGTTTATATGTCAGAGACTTAGTTGCAGAGACAATTAAACTTGATAAGAATGTTAAAAAAGCTGATTACAGCGGTTCTAACTTTGGAATCATTAAATAGTAGTGGACTTATGAAAATGGCTCGGAAAATCGAGCCATTTTTTTATTCTTCTTTTTGAGGCATTTCTTCCCAAGATTTAACAGCGATAATTCCTGGGACTTCTTCCATAAGTATTATTTCAATACCTTCAGAGATATCAGCGGACGCAAGTGAACATCCATCGCAAGCGCCTAATAAGCGAACATAGACAATGCCATCAATAAAATCAACATATCTAAGATCTCCGCCATCTCTCATTAAGAATGGTCTAATCTTATCGATTGTTTGTTTTATAAGTTCAATAGTAGATTCTCTTTCGTCCATACTTCATAAATTATAGTCATTTAGTTATTCATTTCAACAAATGTGATAAGATAGTTTCATGAAAGATTACGACAATAAATATTCAATCACGATCACTCAATATAAAATAGTGTTCACTATAAGTGAATTAAATAAAGATAAACTATATCCATCTTTAAAAGGATTACGTAATATTTTAATTGGTGCAGATGATACTGAAACAAGAAAATATAAGTATTTAGACACCTATGCATGTTTGTTATCAATTCAAAAAAGAACGTTGGCCGCGCAGGTTACAAACCTTGTGCGCGCAGGCGTGTTATCTTATAAATATGATTCTAATACTGATGATATGTATTTAATGGTGACCACCAAAGGTAAAGAAATCATTTATGATTATTTGAAACACCATAAAGTCCGTCTCGTTTCTAAAGACAAAGTTGTTAAAAACGAGATAGTAAAAATTGCATAAAAAAAGCAGAGCATTAAGCTCTGCATTTTAGTATCGAATTTATTATTTATTCTTTAAATAAGAATAAGATTGTTTTGCACTTCCGACGTGGTTCTTTTCTTCTTTTAATCTGAGAACGCTAACATAGATTGTAGCGGCTGCAACGATTAATTGAAGAGCGCCGAGAATGTAAGACATATAGATAACGGTTAATACTTTTGGATAAGCAATGATTACCCATAATTGCATTGAGAGGAACATAATAGCCGCTAATGCTTCGAGGATACCTGCTAAGAGAAGTAATGCGCTGCTCTTTTTGTTTAAGAGTAAGCATGGTGCAGCAAGTACGAGCATAACTAATGCAGCAATTGCGCCACCGTTAACATTACCGTTAGAGAAGTTATCAGTAAAATATTTATTTGCTGAGAAGATTGATTCCATACCACCGAAGCTGACGTTACCATAAGCAACGAATGATCCAGGAATAAATAGAAGGCCAATTGTTAAAACAATAAGACCTAGTCCGATGAAATGAATATATTTTTGAAGTGTTTCTTTCATTTTCGTAACTCCTTTTTATTCTTCTTGGCTGGGGCGACTGGATTCGGACCAGTGAATGGCGAGTTCAGAGCCCGCTGCCTTACCGCTTGGCTACGCCCCAATAAAAAAGGTGGCGTTGAATTGGTATGGTGCCCGGGACCGGACTTGAACCGGTATGAGTTATTCACTCGAGGGATTTTAAGTCCCTTGCGTCTACCAATTTCGCCACCTGGGCATCCAATGGTCTCCCGTAGACGATTTGAACGTCCGACCCCTTGATTAAAAGTCGAGTGCTCTAGCCAACTGAGCTAACGGGAGATATGCGATTCATAAAAATCGCTTTGATATTATTACACATTCGGAAATAATATGCTATATAAAATTTTAAAAAAATTTATATTTACGTAAAAAGATTTGAGACATTTGTCCTAAAAAGCCGATTATATATGCTTAATTTTGTTTTTCGACTATATTTCCTGCTATTCCAACAGGAACAATTTTTGAGAAGAAATTTACAAATTTAGGATAAGCTCCTGGATTAACTTTCATTTTTCCTTTCATCATGCCTTTGTAACCTTTGGTTGCAACAAACTTGGCACTAGGAGCGTTTTTGAATAATTTTTCATTCATGTGGGATCTTGCTAAGAAACCTGTATTTGTTGGGGAAGGATATAACGCTGTTACAGTAACACCTTGTTTCTTACATTCCTTCATTAATCCATTTGAGAAGTTAGAAACAAATGCTTTGCTCGCAAAATACATAACCATATGTGGCCCTGGTAGATAAGAAGCAATAGAGGCAATATTTAAAATCTTGCCATCGTGTTCCTTGAGCATTTTAGGTAAGAACATATATGTTAAATGCACTAATGCTTTGTTATTTAAATCCATTAAGTTTTCATGGTTTTCATAAGGAACAGTGGTGAAATCACCACGAGTTCCAAAACCAGCATTATTAATTAGTTTATTTACAAATAAATCATTCTTTTTGGCGAATTTTTCAATTTCTAATCTAACCTTTTCGTTTGAAAGATCACCATCTAAAACGTAGACTTTGACCCCATAGTTCTTTTCAATATCTTTTTTAATTTTGTTTAATTTATCAGCGCTTCTAGCAATAAGAAATAAATTCTGTTTATCATTTGCCGCTAAATAGGCAAATTCTTTACCAAGTCCGCCTGAGGCGCCAGTAATAAGTGTTACTTTTTCCATATAAATAAAACCTCATTTATAACTATACCATATAAATAAAAAACATCACTAATGTGATGCTAAATCCTATCTTGGTTGGGGTGGCTGGGATCGGACCAGCGAAATGACAGAGTCAAAGTCTGTTGCCTTACCACTTGGCTACACCCCAAGAGATGGTGGAGGAAGGTAGATTTGAACTACCGAACCCGAAGGAACTGATTTACAGTCAGCCGCGTTTGGCCACTTCGCTATTCCTCCACATTGCTTAAGGTAAATGGTGGATGTTAAGAGGCTCGAACTCCTGACCCCCGCCGTGTAAAGGCGATGCTCTCCCAACTGAGCTAAACATCCGTCATTACACGTTTCTTAAGCGTGCTTAACTAGAATATATTATTTTAATATCGTAGTCAAATAGATTTTCTTAAGAAACGTGTAGATTTTAATTTGTTAATTAATAACCTTTTTTACCAAGAAGGTGGAACATGTTTTTCTTATAAACTTCAACACCTGGTTGGTTGAATGGGTTTAATTCGAGTAAATATGCACTCATAGCGCATGTCTTCATAAAGAAATAGAAGAGATAACCAAGTTGGTATTCTTTTAATTGTTCGACATGAAGAACGATATTGTTAACTTTACCAGTGTTAACGTGAGCGTCTAGAGTACCTTCAAAAGCTTTTTCGTTAACGAATCCTAATTCTTTACCCGCTAAATAGTTAAGACCATCAAGATCGGCTTCATCAAATGGAATCTCGACTTTATGGTTTGGTCTATCAATGAATAAGATGGTTTCAAACATAATTGGAGATCCATCTTGAATATATTGACCTAAACTATGTAAGTCAGTTGAGAATGTGCATGAGTCTGGTAATAAACCTTTGTGTTCTTTACCTTCTGATTCACCAAATAATTGTTTGAACCATTCGCCTAATTGAACAAGTCTTGGTTCATAGGTAACGAACATTTCAACAGGTTTATTATGTCTAAAGAAATAGTCTCTTGTTACAGCGTACTTGTACGCTAAGTTTTCTTCGATATTTGTTTCTTTGAGTTTAAGATATGCATCTTGAGCACCTTTCATCATAGAAACAATATCTAAACCTGCAGCCGCAAATGGAAGCATACCGACAGCGGTAAGAACACTATATCTACCACCGATATCCCCTCTAAGAACAAAGGTTTCATATCCTTCTTTAGTTGAAAGCTCTCTAAGAGCACCTTTTTCTTTGTCTGTAGTAGCGAAGATTGCTTTTCTAGCTTCTTCTTTACCAACTTTAGCTTCAAGCATTTCTTTAAGTAATCTAAAGGAAATAGCTGTTTCAGTAGTGGTGCCACTCTTAGAAATAACGTTAATAGCGAATTTCTTATTCTTTAAATATTCAAGAGTTTCATAAATGTAATCACTTGAGAATGTTTGACCCATGAAGATAATTTCAAGTTTATCGTTTGGTCTAAGACCCTTAAGAGCTTCTAAACCTGCTCTTGCGCCTAGATATGATCCACCGATACCGCATACAACGAGAACTTCAAAGTTATCTCTGATGTATTGACCAGCTTTTTGAATTCTAGCAAATTCTTCTTGATCATAACTAACTGGGTAATCTAACCATCCAAGATAATCATTACCTGCACCAGATTTAGATTCGATAATTGCGCTGACTTTATTAACAGCTTCTTGATAAGAAGCATAGTCAATCTTGTCAACTAAGTGATTTGTTTCAAGTTTAACTGACATATTAGTTTTCATCCTTCTTTCCACTTGTGTAACTCTCAATTAATTCATTGAGTTTAGTAAAATCAATGTATTGAGGGTCAATTGGTGTTCTTTTAATAGCACTATTTCTGAATTCTGATCTCTCTTCAGGGGTGATTCTAGACATAGATACTTTTAGGAAGTTATCTTCCATAATTTCAATTACTTTAACTTGGTAAGTCTTTCCTATAGTTAGATAACGTTTAATGTTTCTAATAAACGAGTTAGCGATTTCAGAGATATGAAGTAATCCTTTTTGACCATCAATAAAAAGCATAATCGCCCCATAAGGTTTAATTTGGATTATTGTTCCCTCGATTATATCGCCAACCTTAATATCTAGCATTTTTATTCACCAAGAAATAATTCTAATAGTTTTAAGTCATCCTTCGTAGTAATTTTGAAAGATTTTTTATCTCCAAGTACGATTTTGACAGGTGTCACCCCAAGTAACATCTGAGAATCATCGGTTAAATTTTTACCTTTGTAATATTCATGCGCACTTAGGATTGTCCCATAAATGAATGCTTGAGGAGTCTGAATTTGATAAATCTCATCTCTATTTAGAGTTCCTACAATTTCTAATGAAGATTTATCAACCATTGTGATTGTATTTTCACTAGGCAAAGCAGTAGTGGC
>CACYJD010000037.1 GCA_902774655.1 uncultured Erysipelotrichaceae bacterium
GACTGAAGTTACTAACTCAAACTTAAAAGAAGTCGAAAAAAGCAGAGAAGAATTTAGTAAAACTTATAAAAAAGTAAAATTTTTGAAATGGCCAATTTTAATTGCGGCTGTTTCACTAATGATTGTTGCTTTCTTAGTCATTCCTAATGTAATAACCGGTGAAGAAAACAAGACACTTCAAGTAACATTAATGGTTGTTTTAGCTGTCTTAGCGCTCATGATTATGCTAAGCGACACTTTTATTACAAAAAGATATTTCAATAAAAAGGTTACTAAATACTTTGATGTTTATTATTCAAATATTGATAACTATATTTTTAGTCAAGAAGGCGTAAATATTGAATCGGTAAGACCTAATGATCATATCGAAGCCGCACAATTCACAACCGCTAATATTTATAAAGATATTGCTCAAGTTGTTTCTAGAGGATTAGTGGAATTAAAACTTCATGATTTAAACGTTTTGGCATGTGATTGCTCTGGTCAAACACCAAAAGAGAAAAGATTCATCCCAGTATTTGTTGGTAAATATTTTATCTCTCCTGCAAAATACGCTGGAAGTGAAGTAATTATTTATTTAAAAGGAGATAAAAGATCTTTACCTCCAACCAATACTGAAAACTATAAATTAGTGCTCGATGATAAACGTGTTTCAGTTTACTCTAATGATACAAACTGGAAGAAAGTTTTCTCCACCAAATTTAAAACTGAACTTTTCAAACTTAAAACAAATAAGACATATGTCGATATGGCTATTTCCGTTAAAGATGGAAGCGCTTATTTCTGCCTAGGTTTAGATGATGAGGCTATGACTGTGCCACTAGAAAATCCTCTTGTTGAAGCAGTCTATAAGCGTGAAAAAGAAGCAATTTCCTACGTGTTTCAATTAATCGAATTACTTAACGAATAGGGGACTTCCTATGCATAAATTGAATAATAAGTGGATTATGATACAGGCCTATAAGCATAATGGTGAGCTTCATAGGCAATGGAGCCATTCTTATGTTATTGAAGATAACGAAGATTATTTTATTTGTGTCTCTGTGAGAAGTTACGTTATTGAAAGTGATGGACGTAAATGGCACACCAAAGAGCCAGCCTTATTTGTGTTATCAAAGAAAGAATGGTTCAACATCATTGCTATGTTTAAAGAAGATGGTGTTTGCTACTATGTAAACATTGCTTCTCCAACCATTTACGATAAAGGATTCCTAAAATATATTGATTATGATTTAGATATTAAATTATTTAATGACGGATCCACTAAATTACTCGATGTAAGTGAATATCGTAAACACGCAGTGGAACAAAACTATAGTGATGAGATTAAAAAGATCTTATCCGATAGTGTTGATCATGTTTATGAGATGATTAAAAACAAACAATATCCATTTGATGATGACGCTATGAATGGATATTACGCTAAATACCTTAAAACAGTTCAAGAATAGCAATTAAAAATCTACGGAAAATATTTATAAATTCAGTATATCGGTAAAAAAATACCATATTGAAACTATCTCGTAGATTTTTATTTTTTATACTTGTATACTCTAGTTGTGTTAAGGGTAACTTAACAAATTAGAAAGAGGACAAATGAATGGCAAAATCTTATTTTGATTACACGGGTAAAGTTGTTGTCATCACTGGTGCTTCCAGCGGCTTAGGAAAACAAATGGCCGAAGGTTTCGCAGCAGTTCATGCTAACTTAGCCTTACTCGCAAGACGTGTCGAAAGACTCGAAGCTCTCGCAGAAGAACTTAAGAAAGAATATGGTGTTGATGTTTTACCAGTTAAATGTGACGTTACTGATAATGAATCCATCGCAGCAGCTGTCAAAGCAGTTAAAGAACACTTCGGTCACGCTGAAGTATTAGTTAACGATGCTGGTGGTGAAAAAGGTACAGGAACTCCATTACTTGACTACCAAGATGGTGACTGGGACTTCACATTAAACCTTGACTTAACATCAATTTTCAAAGTCACAAAAGGCTTTGGTAACTTAATGAAAGAATCCATGGCAGCAGGCAAACAAAGCTATGGCCGTATCATCAATATTGCTTCTATCTACGGTATTGTTGGTAACACAGCTATCCCAACAATCGCATACCACACAACAAAAGGTGGCGTTGTTAACTTCACACGTGGTGCTGCAGCAGAACTCGCAACAGCAGGTATCACTGTTAACGCAATCTGCCCAGGTTACTTCTTTACAGAACTCACAGAAGAAACTCTCAAATCCGAGTATTTCCAAGAATTCGCAAATCGTTCAGTTGCAATGAAGAGATATGGTAATCCAGGTGAATTAAATTCCGCAGCTATCTTCTTAGGTGCTGAAGAATCAAGCTATGTCACCGGACAAATTCTCGCTGTTGACGGCGGATATACTTGTATTTAATCGAAATTTATTTTAAATTAATAGGGCAATATAAATTTATTTATTGCCCTTTTATTATTGAAAACGAGAAGGAGGATTTACATGTATAAAATTGTAACTAAAAAATTCCTAAATCCTACAGTCGTACAAATGGAAATTGAATCTCCACTTGTCGCTAAAAAAGCCAAACCAGGTCAATTTATTATTCTTCGTGTTGACGCTGATGGCGAAAGAATTCCTCTCACAGTCGCAGGAACTGATCCAGAAAGAGGAACAACCAAAATTATTTTCCAAGTAGTTGGAACATCCACAGAAAAACTTAAACACAAAGAACAAGGCGAATTCATTGCTGACTTTGTTGGACCTCTTGGTGTTGCAACTCACACCGAAGGTATCAAACGTGTTTGTATCGTTGGTGGTGGTGTTGGATGTGCTATTGCTATGCCAGTAGCCCAAGAATTCCACAAATTAGGCGCAGAAGTCACCTCAATTATTGGTTTTAGAAATAAAGACTTATTAATTCTTGAAGATGAATTCAAAGCCTGCAGTGACAGACTCGAAGTCATGACAGATGATGGTTCTTATGGTAGACACGGTAACGTTACCGTTCCACTAAAAGAAATGCTCGAAGAAGATCCAAATAGATTTGACTTAATCATCACTATTGGACCTCTTATCATGATGAAGTTTGTTGTCTTAGCTGCTAAACCATTTGGTGTCCCAGTAACAGTTAGTATGAACCCAATCATGATTGATGGTACTGGTATGTGTGGTGGTTGTAGATTATCACTCATCCAAGATGGTAAACGCGTTATGAAGTTCGCTTGCGTTGATGGTCCTGATTTCAACGGCTACGAAGTTGACTTCGATGAAGCTATGTCTAGAAGTAGACAATACTTCGACTTTGAACGTCATTCTCACGAAGATACTTGTAACTTATTCAAAAAGGAGGTTGCCTAATTATGCCTAACATGTCCACTAAAAAGCATGTAATGCCTACTCAAGATCCTGAAGTAAGAGCATGTAACTTCTTAGAAGTTGCTACTGGTTATACTTTAGAAGATGCAGTCTCTGAAGCTGAAAGATGCTTACACTGTCCAACCAAACCATGTGTCAGTGGTTGCCCAGTTCACATTAACATTCCTGAATTCATTGAACACGTAAAGAAACAAGAATTCGAAGAAGCTTATAAAGTTATCTCTGAATCCAGTTCTTTACCAGCAGTCTGTGGTCGTGTTTGCCCACAAGAAAGCCAATGCGAATGCTACTGTATTCGTGGCAAAGGTTCAATGCCTAAGAAAGATGCAAATGGTCAAATCGTCAAAGATGAAAATGGCAAACCTGTTATGGAAAAATCCGAAGGTGTCGCCATTGGTAGACTTGAAAGATTCGTTGCAGACTATCACAACGCAAACAACAAAGAAAAACCTGTTAAACCTGCTCCAAATGGCCACAAAGTTGCCATTATTGGTAGTGGTCCATCCGGACTTACCTGTGCAGGTGACTTAGCAAAACTTGGCTTTAAAGTCACAGTATTTGAAGCCCTCCATGTTGCCGGTGGTGTTCTTGTATACGGTATTCCTGAATTCCGTTTACCAAAAGCCATCGTCCAAAAGGAAGTCGATAACTTAAAAGCCCTTGATGTTGATATCGAAACTAACGTAGTTATCGGTAAAACACTCACTGTTGATGAACTCTTTGAAGAAGGCTATGAAGCAGTCTACATCGGTTCAGGTGCAGGCTTACCTAAGTTCATGAACATTCCTGGTGAAGGACTTAAAGGCGTACTTTCCGCTAATGAATTCTTAACAAGAATTAACTTAATGAAAGCCTATAAAGGTGATGTTGATACACCAGTCAACCACTCCAAACGTGTTGCAGTCGTTGGTGGCGGTAACGTCGCTATGGACGCAGCAAGAAGTGCTAGAAGACTTGGTGGAGATGTCACAATCATCTATCGTAGAACTAAAGATGAACTTCCTGCTAGAGCAGAAGAAGTTGAACACGCAATGGAAGAAGGCATCAAATTTGCATTCTTAACCAACCCAACTCAAATCAATGGTGATGAAAACGGTAACGTTAAATCCATTACCTGCATTAAGATGGAACTTGGTGAGCCAGACGCAAGTGGTAGAAGAAGACCAGTCGAAGTACCAAACAGTAACTTTGATATCGAAGTTGACGAAGTCATCATGTCCTTAGGTACCTCTCCAAACCCACTTATCAAATCCACAACTGCTGGACTTGATACTCAAAAATGGGGTGGAATCATCGCTGATGAAGAAACAGGTCTTACCTCTAGAGAACACGTCTATGCTGGTGGTGACGCCGTTACAGGTGCCGCTACAGTTATCTTAGCTATGGGTGCCGGTAAGAAAGCCGCCGCAGCTATTGCAAAAGATCTTTTAGGAGAATAATGAAGTTTTGTTTATTTAGTATAAATAATCCTTCTTTACAAGCGGTCGTTGACCGCTTGTCTACTTTTGGCGAGGTCGTTATTTATAACGACTCTCTCTCCAATAGTGGCTTAGACAATGTTGACATTGTCGTGTCTATTGGAGGAGACGGCACGCTTTTAAGAGCGAGCCAAATCGCCTTAAAGTATGATCTCCCACTCGTGGGTATTAACGCTGGGCATTTAGGCTATCTATGCGCTTATAAGATTAATGAATTAGATAAGATTACTCTTTCTAGCTTCGAAAACTTAAAAGAAAGTCATAGAACATTACTCGAGTATAATAATGAACTCGCTGTTAATGATGTCTGTTTGCTTAAGCTAGACCCATCTCAATCAATTGAAGTTGATGTCAAAAATGTCGCGATTTGGAAGGGTGATGGAGTTATCTTTTCAACCGCTACTGGATCGACCTCATATAACCAATCCGCTGGAGGACCTATCCTTAATTCACTTTCAAAAGACATTGTAGTTACTCCTATTTGTCCTCATTTCTCTAATGATGGATATAAGGTATTCTCTACTGAAAATACATTTGAAGCAGAGATTATTGGAAAAGGAAAAGCTGTTGTCTCTTGCGATGGTAGATTACTTGGTCCTGTAGAAGGAAAAATTGTTATTAAGAAATCTAACAAAACACTTAGATTACTTAGTAAGTAACAATTAAAAGTTACGAACTAGCGCTCGTTTGAGCGCTTTTTTGTTGTATTTCTAATAAAACAAAAAATAAGTGATATAATACTTATGCTATGAGATACGAATTTACTTCAAAAAGCGAACAAGAAACTAAAGAATTTGCTAGAAAACTCGCTAGTAAATTAAAAGGCGGAGATGTAGTTTTACTCTCCGGAGATTTAGGTGCGGGTAAAACCACTTTAGTTGGAGGAGCGCTAGATTACTATGGCTATCATGAACACGTAATCTCCCCAACTTTTAATATTCTTAAATGCTATTTTGAAGTTAATCCACCTGTATTCCATATTGATGCGTATCGTCTAGAAGATCAAAACATCAATATCGGTTTAGAGGAATACATTGAAAGTGATGGAATTACTTTTATTGAATGGCCTAAGTTTATTAGTCCGTTAATCCCAAAGAAGCACTTAGAAGTCATTATTAATAGAGTGGATGATAGCACTAGAAACATCACTCTTCTTGATGAGAATGACTATTATAAAGAACTTGTTGGTTCTTTCTTAGGAGAATAAAAATGTATCAAGTATTACTAGATAGTTCTAACAAGTTATTATG
>CACYJD010000038.1 GCA_902774655.1 uncultured Erysipelotrichaceae bacterium
GCAAGAGCAGAAGAACGCTTATCAAGCGATTCTCCTGATATTGATAGAAAACGCGCTAAACTAGCTTTAGTTCGCGCGTTATTAAGAATTAATGTTGCTTTATTAGGCAAAGATTAATCGGTTAAGAATTGAACAGCTTCATCGTGATTATTAGTTACGTGTAACGAGGCTGTTTTTTCTTTGTTTTCAAATTTATATAGGGTTAGTTTTCCTAACTCTCCAACTCCAAGAACAGTTAGTAGACTTACTTTATCTGCTTCAGACCATTCGGCAATATTAAGCACTGCTACATCTTTATTTAATGAATTAACAGTTTCTTCAACATGAAGGTGATATGCGTTAGCGTAATCGTCATCGTCTCTATCGTATAAGACTGCTTTGAAGGTTTTCTTATCATTAATAAAAGTACTAAAGGATGCAAATTTATTAAATGAGTAAACCTTGGTATCTACTACGTAATCTTTAATAGCGTTACAAAGCATGGTATCTCCATCGTATCTTGAATATGGGATATTTAATGCTCCTGTATTTTTGCTATAAACAAAGATTGTAGGGAATAATATTTGATTATCAGGATAGAAATCATCGTGATATAGTGCTGCAAATTCCTTAAAATCTTCCTTTTGAGTTTCAGCATCAATCGCATATACGACTTGTTTTGTATTGGCGACATATTTTGCTAGTCTAGGTGTGGTTAAACTACACGCATAACAACTAGCCTCTTTTGTATACAAAATGAATGATTCTTTTGAATTTATTAAATTAGTGATTGTGTTTATATCAGCAGTTCTAAAAGCGTTATCAACAGTGATACTTTCTTCGTAATAAAGATCACCATTAATGTAAGCTGGAACACTTGAGATTTTTTGCCCACAACTAGTTAGTAATAGTGGCAATAATGCTAATAACGATATACTTTTCTTCATAAGCACAACTATTATATGTGAGTTTGAATTATATTACTAGAATATTAATTCAGTGGACTATATGGTCTTTAATCGCTCGTATTGCATCTAAAAGTGTCATAAATAGGCAACGCTCAAATCGATATTTGTCTATTAACAAATAAGAAGTTATAATATTCATATAAATCGAAAGGATTTTTTAATATGAACATATGGCATCGTGCTGATCCTAGCAAAATCACGCCAGAAAGTTTTCTAGCGTGTATCGAAATTTCAAAAGGTAGTAAAAACAAATACGAATTAGATAAGTACTCCGGTGCTTTAATTCTTGACCGTGTTTTATATACATCTACTCACTATCCACAAAACTATGGTTTTATTCCTAGAACCTATGCTGGTGATGGTGACCCACTTGATGTATTAGTTATTTGTAGTGAACCAATCGTACCACTAGCATTAGTAGAAGCTTATCCAATTGGTATGCTTGAAATGATTGATAGTGGTGCAGTTGACACAAAAATCATCGCAATTGCTAAAAACGATCCAGTATTTAACTCATTTACTGATATCAAATCTATTCCTGATCACTTACTTCAAGAAATCAAACACTTCTTTAAGGTTTATAAACAACTAGAAGGTAAAGATACTGAAGTTAATAGAATTCACGGTCGTGCTTTAGCAATGGAAACAATTCAAACTTGTATCGACGCATACAATAAGAAGTTCCCAGATAAATATAAAGATTATAGAGTAAAACAAGACTAGTTGAGGTTACTGATATGGCTAAATACCAGATTTTTACTGACTCATGCTCTGACATGACTCCAGAGATGAGATACCCCAATAACATTGATTATTTTAGAATGGTTATCAATGTAAGAGGTGAAGACCTTGAAGCAGACTTAGATTATAAGGCATATTCTGCTCAAGAGATTTACGATTGGATTGAAGATTTAAACAATAGATGTAAAACATCTCTTATTCAAGTTGGTGAATTCATTAAAAGAATGAGACCTTATCTAGAAAAAGGTATCGATGTTTTTTATATCGCAGTCACAAGTGTATTAAGTGGATCTTACAATACATTTAGATTCGCTAAAGAAGAACTTGAAAAAGAATTCCCAGATAGAAAGATTATTGCTTATAACTCCACTAGAGCAGGCATGGCTTTAGGTATGATGGTTCTTGATGCTGCTAAGATGCAACAAGAAGGTAAAGAGATTGAAGATATCATTGAATATTTCGATAGAGATAAACAAAAATACAATCTTTGTGGTACCCTTGCCACTTTAAAATATCTTAAGGCTGCTGGCAGAGTAAGCAACGCTGCAGCATTCTTTGGAGACATCATTGGTATTAAACCAATTATTTATGGCGATACAATGGGTCACAACTACGTCGTTAAAAAAGTTAAAGGTATGCGTACCGCTTTAGATACATTAGTTGAGCACGTTAAAGATATTACTGAAGGTATCGAGCATCCAGTAATTTATCTTGGTCAAGGTAAAGCTCAACAAAGCGTTGATTATTTAACTAAACGTTTTAAAGAAGAACTTGGTGCTACAGTAATTGATTACTGGATTGGACCTATCATTGGTATCAACTGTGGTCCTGGTGTTATCCATATTTGTTGTATGGGTAAACCTATGACTTTAACTGCTCCAGAAGAGTAAAAAACACTATATAGTCCACTAAATTGAATGATCCACATTATTTTATATCACCCAGAAATCCCTGCTAATACAGGTAATATTTTAAGAACTGCAATGGCGACCGGAAGTGCAGTGCACATCATCGGTCCATTACCATTTTCCATTGACGATAAAGCCTTAAAAAGAGCGGGTATGGATTATATAAAAGAAGCGAATTTCGATTATTATGATTCATACGAAGAATTTGAAAAGAAATTTAAAGATAAAGAAATATTCTATGTCACTAAATATGGCGATTACGTATATAGCGAAGTAGATTTTTCTAATCCATACTTAGATGTTTATATCATGTTCGGCAGGGAATCCACTGGTATAGATAAAGAAATACTCAGTGCTCACAAAGATCACACTTTAAGAATTCCAATGTTATCTACTGCGAGAAGCTTGAATTTATCTAACTCTGTTGCAATAGTGACATATGAAATTTTAAGACAAAAAAGATTCCCTTCTTTAGCTTCTCACGACATGATTAAAAAATATAAAATTTAATTCACTCTAATAGCAGTTGCGAAGTGAACTTTAGATTCTTCTCTAATACTATTCAGTTTGATAACTGAGTAGTTTTTTATTTTTGCTTCACCTAACGTGGAGCCTCTTCTAATATTTTTCTTACGTGTATAAATAACTTCTCCAGAAGTGGCGTGAGAGCAAATTAAGGCGACTTCTGCAGCGTAAATGAGTTCGTTATCGGTAGGTTTAGGGTTACAAATAATGATATGAGAACCTGATTTATCTTTGATGTGAACCCATGTAAAATCACGATTGAGTTTCATTACAAAACTAAGATAGTCATTTTGAGAAGCATTTCGACCAAAATAGAAAATCGTGCCATTTAAATTAAGTTTATATGGCTTATTGAATTCCGTCTCTTTTGTTTCTCTTTTCTTGTGATGAGAGGTTAATTCATTAACTAACTTATCCATCTCTTTTTCATTTGAGACATCGATTCTAGACAAAATAGCTTCATATCTTTCTAACTCTAACTTTGCATTAGTGAGGTTTTCTAGGTTTCTATTAATGGTTTCTTTGGCTTTTTTGGAACTCTTATATAAAAGTTGCGTATTTTCTAATAATGTTTTGGTTTCATCTAGTTGCACTAAATCGCCATAGACATCTACTTCTTTATAATGCCCCTTGAGATTTAACCCTATAGTGAAAATTGCATCAGCCGTTTCGTTACATTTGAGATTAACTTCAGCTTTAGCTTTGTCCGCTTCAATGTTGCCTATCTTCCTATTAATAGATTTGATTTTTCCTTTAATAGATTTAATGAAATCACCGTATTTTTCTTTTTTACGTATATCTATTTCATTATTGAAATGTTCCTCAATTACTTTATCGTTTATTTCTTCCTCTCCATCAAAGAATTCAATTGGTTCATTATCGTATTTAAACATCGAAACCACTTCGTTCTTTTTAGAGTCAAGAAGCCTAATATTTCCTTTAAATGGAATAAGCTTAACTTCTAAATAGAAATGTTCTTTATCTAGGTCTTCTGGATCGATTTCAATAGTGAGACAAAAGTCCGATTCATTGAGGTATATGGCCTTAAATTGTGAATTTCCTATCTCTTTTTTAAGTTTTAAAAGGAAAGGAGATTCAAAACTGGAAAAGAAAAATCTAGAGTCAGTTACGTACACTAATGGGAATCTTTTATTTAATGATATTACGAGTAATTTTTTCTCTACGTGTTGGAATGGAAACACCAGAGTTTCATTATTTAAAAGAATTGGAGAATAAAGCGATTCATCGCGATATTTTTCTTCAATTGATTTCAAATATTTTGCTAACTCAGAATGTTTGACTTTCATAACCAGAAATCTTTCTAATAGATTATAACTTAATTATTGTTAATATCATAGATATTTACTATAATCAAAATATGCAAAACAACAAAAAACGTGGCTTACTAATTATTATTTCTGGCCCTAGCGGAGTGGGCAAGGGAACAGTCCGCAAAGAATTTATGTCAGATCCATCCCTTAATCTTTTTTATAGTGTCTCCATGACTACTAGACAAATGCGTCCAGGAGAGCAAGATGGTGTCGATTATTACTATGTTTCTAAAGAGGAATTCCAAAGAAATATAGATATTAACAACTTCTTAGAATGGGCGGAGTTTGTTGGTAATAGATACGGAACACCAAAAGATAAAGTTAATATGAAAAGAGATGAAGGCAAAAACGTTGTCCTCGAGATTGAAGTTAATGGTACAGACCAAGTACTTAAAAATCTCGAAGGTGACGATATCGTCTCAATATTTATCGTACCTCCTTCTTTAGAAGAGTTGGAGAATAGACTTCGCAATAGAGGTACAGAAACGGATGAAGTTATTAAACGCAGAATTGAAACTGCAAGCAAAGAACTTAAACTCCAAGATCACTATCAATATGTCGTCGTAAATGACGAAGTTTCTAGAGCAGCGGAGGAAATTAAAAACATCATTCGTTCAAGAATGCACAAAGCTTAATAAATTAGAAAGGGCGATATGAAACTCTTAGAAGTTTTGATTGAAAGAAAAGTTGAAACACTTAATCGCCCTTTTCTTTATGCCTATTTCGGTGATAGAGCAGTTGATACAGGATTTAGAGTACTTGTTGATTTCGCTAATAGTGATTTAGTCGCCTATGTTTTAAAAGTTACTGAAACTAATAAAACAATCGAAGAATTAGAAGAAGAAACCCACTTTGAAATCAAAGAAATCAAAGAAGTTTTAGATGATAAACCCTTACTAAACAAAGAATTAATGGAACTTGCCAATCAAGTAAGCAAAGATTTATTGGTTCCATTAATTTCAGTATTACAGGCTATGCTACCACCTAGCTTAAAACCATCTAAGTCAACTTTTAGAGCGCCTAAGATTGGTTATAAGAAATATCTTCATATCTTAGATTCTAGTGAAGATGGTTTAACAGCAAAACAAGCCGAGATCCTGCGCTTAATTAAAGAAAAAGACATTCTTAAAAGTGAAGTTGGATCCCCAAGTGTAGTCGATAAATTAATTAAATTAAAACGTATTGAAGTTGTTGAAAAAGAGCACCATCGTTTAGTGATGGATGAAGCCTATATGGACGTTAATGAAAATCTCACAAACGATCAAATAAAGGCTATAAAGTCCATTGAATCTACCGATAAACTAGTCACTTTACTTCAAGGAGTTACTGGTTCTGGAAAGACTGAAGTATATCTCAGGTTGACTGAAAAATGTCTTGAGAGTAATCGTAACGTTTTAATGCTTGTTCCTGAAATTTCATTAACACCTATAATGGTGGATTATTTTGAATCTAGATTTAAAGGTAAAGTTGCGATCCTTCATAGTGAGCTAACCGATGCTCAAAAATATGATGAATATAGACGTATCGCTAGAGGAGAAGCAAATATCGTTGTAGGCGCTAGAAGTGCAATCTTTGCGCCACTAGACAATATTG